>CAYTWV010000604.1:0-2914 GCA_964442235.1 uncultured Myxococcales bacterium
CGGGGGAAGTGCTGTGCTGCCGTGTCGGACGTGTCGGACCTGTTGGACATAGACTCCGGCCAGGGGGGGACGTTTTCCAGTCAGTCAAACGTGGTCATCTCGGCCGCGGAGCAGGCATATCCCCAGCCAAAGGAGGCATGTCCTCCTCCACGTCCTTCACGGTGCCCGCATCCTGCTCTACGGTTTCGACCACATCTGGCGCGCCTGCGTCGGGCTTCACATCGGAATTCCAGACGTCGGGTTCCGGCATCTCCCCGGGCAACGGCGGCACATCGCCAAGATCCGGCTTCACATCCGGGTGCTCAATGATCTCGGGAGAAATCTCATCTGGCGGCCGGGCAACCCCACCCGTCGTCCAGTCGGGATCCACCGACACATCGACAGGAGAGATCTCGTCGGGCTCTCGCATGCCGCCAGCCAGTTCCCACTGCTCCACGTCGGGCTCCACCAACGTGTCGGGCGCAACTCCACCCAACTCGTAGTCGGGTACGTCGGAACCGGTCAGGTCCTTGCCAACAGCCTCGGGCCCCTTTTCGTCACACGCCGCAAGCCCGAACAACGAAACCCCCAGGATGCCCCCGCCCACACGCCGCAAAAACTCGCGTCGAGTGGGGTCCACGTCCTTGGCATCGGGGTATCCCGGTTTTGCTTTCCCGAACACGCGCATTCTTTTCATATTCATGGAGACCCTCCAACCTGCGGTAGGACAGTAGCAAAGTCCGTGCCACAACACCACACCCATTCCATTCTGAAGGCAACGTCCGCACCGTTACCCAGATGCGCACCTTGTCCCGCCTCCCGCCAGGCTGCCTAACGTTGCGCTTAAATTGCCCATGCTGGTGAAATTGTCTACAACTCTCCTTGGCCCCCCGCCGGGCTGGTGGTGATGACCGCCCCGGGGGCTCATTGATTGATGGCCCTTGCGCCCCCAAACGGCGCTGGTACAGTCCTTGCAGTTCCCGAAGCGCTTTTACGAGGTGCCTTCATGAGTCGGCTTTTGCGTATCTGTGCGGTTTCTCTTCTGGCGCTTTCGGGTTTCGGATGTGGCTCTGACCAGCCACCTGACGATGAGTGGCGAATAATCCAGGTTATCACCGGGGATTCCATCACTCCCACGGGCTTTGTGGTCATCGCCTCCTTCACCGCCGACGAGGAGACGATCATCGAGTCTTTGGGCTGTGGCAGCCTGGCCGCCCAGGATGCGCCGCAAGAAACCCAGCACCTGAAGTGTGAACAGGACTTCTTAAAGGTCGCCCCAGTCCAGGCCTCCGTCCGGCTGGTGTTTAAGGTTCGGGGGGCCGCAACCAGCAACGTGTTTCTCTCCCCCGAAACCCCCGAGGGCGACTTGAAGGTGGCACTGCCCGCCCTGGATGAACCCGAAGACACCGTCGACTTCGCCACCTGGTTCGACCCACAGACCGGCCCGGAACGTTTCAAACAGCTCTCCTATCCCAGCGACACGGAATTGGGCCCCGCCTACGCGCTTAAGTTCTACATCAACAACTGGGATACGACTCCAAAGGTCTATTTTCAGAACACAAAGAAATACGCATTGCACTACAATTTTGTTAATCAAGTTTTGGGTAAAAACATCACCAGGACCGAATTCGACAAGCAGACATACTACGGACTTGACAGGAAGGGCGTGGCCGGCACCATCGTCTGGTACCCCAAGGTGAAAAGCCAAAGTTCCTATTTTGGCGCCCTGATGGAATCCCCCCTCTGCATGACCTTCTTCCCCTCGGACGGACTCACTCCGCAGATGGCCCTGCAGGCCCACCGACTGATCGAGCAGAGCATCGGGTTTGCTGCCCTGACCGGAGCCACTTCCCGTCTGCTTTACCTTCCTGCGGGCTCGCAGCAAGAAGCCCAGTTGGCCCCGGTCACCCAGCAATTCGCCACCTTTGACTCGGCCTGGACCCTTCGAGAGGAGCTTTATGGCGACATCACGCTGCAGATCCTGAACCCCGGGCTGGCCTACGGAAAGCTGCGGCTGATGACTCCGGATGAGTTGGATGCCACCCCCGTCTCGTTCCAAGACATCCTGCTGCTGACCCGCTTGCCCAACGACCTTCCCATCGTCGGCGGCACAATTACGGAAGAACTGCAGACCCCGCTTGCCCACGTGAATGTGGCTGCTCGAACCCGCGGCACCCCCAACATTGCCCTTCTTGGGGCCTCGCAAGACAGCCGCTTCGCACCCCTTCTGGACAAGATGGTGCGCTTCGAAGTGAAAGACGGCGCCTTCACCATTCAGGAAACCACTTTGGCCGAAGCGGAAGCCTATTGGGCGACGCTCAAGAAGGACCCCATCTCTCCGCCGGCCGACCTGGAGCGCAAGGACCTGCCCCTCTTTTCGGAGTTCGGCTTTGCGGACTCGATTTCTTTTGGCGTCAAGGCCGCCAACGTGGCTGAACTGACCCGAGTGGTATCAGTGAATGCCCCTGTCGGATTTGCGGTGCCCTTCTATTATTACCAGCAGTTCATGACCCAGAGCATCAAGACCGAGGCACAATGCCAGGAGGCGCAAACCGACTGTGGTCTGGAAGGTCGCCCCGAGGCCTTGTGCCAGCAGGCCTTTGACCTGTGCAAAGGCGACGAATCGCAGGCCGAAGAGACCTTCGAAGAGTTGGCGTGGCGCATGTTGGATGACCCCGAGTTTCGTGCGGATACGGCATTCAGAGATGCGGCCCTTAACACGCTGCGTTATCTGATCCGCAACACGCCCGTGGATTCGGCCTTCGCTGGGGCCTTGAACACGAAGGTGCTTCAGGTCTTTGGGGGCACCAAGGCTCGCCTTAGAAGTTCCACCGACGCCGAAGACCTGCCCAACTTCTCGGGTGCGGGGCTCTATACCTCGGTTGGAGCGTATGCCTCGGGCACCGACGCCGCTTCGTTGGAGATTCGCAAGGTC
>CAYTWV010000605.1:0-2905 GCA_964442235.1 uncultured Myxococcales bacterium
TGTTACAGGGCAGGAGCGGAGGCGCCTGTGAGTCTGGGCAGTGCGTCTGCGAGACAGGAGACGCACTGATCCACGATGACTCTGTACCGAAGGACACGCACGGGGGAACCGATCTGTCGGAAGACGGGGTGGGGCCGATGGATACGTTGGAAGTGTCCGATTCGACGGAGCAGCCGGAAGATGCCGTGGAGACCGATGGGCAAGAAGATACGATGATGCCGGACCAGGACGGTCCAAAGCCCTGCACTTCTGGAAATGTGGGCATGATATGCCAAGCCGGGCAGGGCTGCGTGGAAGGCTTCTGCGGCGTGTGTACCAAGGGCGAGGAGTGTGCGTTGGGGCTTGGCTGCAGCGAGGGGACTTGCGGAGCTTGCACCGATGGCGGGCAATGCCCCGCCAGCCAGGGCTGCAAGAACCAGATGTGTGGTCCATGCACGAAGCCGGACCAGTGTGCTGGTGCCCAGGGTTGTTTGAACGGAGTGTGCGCTCCCTGCGAGAGCAAGGATGCTTGTTCAGGTGGGCTTTGTGAGGCGGGCGAGTGCATTCCTTGCACCATCGATGCCGATTGCAAAGGGCAGTATGATAGCAAGCACGTTTGTGACGCAGGGATCTGTGTGGTGCCTGCCTGTACTTCGGACGCTGACTGCGGGTTGAAGGGGGAACTCTGCTCGCTTGCCGACTTCATGTGTATTCCCTGCACAGCGACCGTGCAGTGTCTGGAGTCCAGCGCATACGGAGGCGGCCACCTCTGTCTGGACGGGAAGTGCAGTGAGGGCAATTGTCTGTCCGACGCGGATTGCACCCCCGACAAGCCCATCTGCGGTCAGGATCACGCCTGTCGAGGCTGCCTGGGCGCATCTGGTGGGCTGCATCTGGAGTGCATCGGAAAGTTGGGCGAGGGCTGGTTGTGTACGCAGGGCGGCACCTGCGTGGAAGGAAACTGTCTGTCTACCATCGACTGCCAGTCGACGGGCCAGATCTGTGCACAGCCGGCGCAGGCGCCTGCGGAAACGTCACCCTATGTTTGTCGAGCATGCGCCTTCAACGCAGAGTGTCAGACAGGATATGATTCCGGGTTCCTGTGTATCACTGGCACCTGTGTGTCGGCGGTCTGCAACGAGGAATCGCCATGTGCCGATGGGCTTGTGTGCGACCAGCAATTGCATGTCTGCAGGGACTGTGTTTCTAGCATTGAGTGTGGCGCAGGCCAAGTTTGCGACCTGGTGGCCGATGGAGGTTCGGGGCAGTGCTATCAAGGCGTTTGTACCCCTGTCACACAGACCTCCGTTTGTTCCACGGGGCTCTGTGTTGGCTTCAGTTGCGTCCCGTGTGGTCCCAGCCTGAGTTGCGGACCTGGGCGTGTCTGCTTCGAGGGGAACTGTCTGTGGGGCAGTTGTGCAGTAGATTCCGATTGCAGCGGCATGGCGCCACTGGCCTGCCACCGTCGGGCCTGCCTTGGCGATTCGGACGGAGTGCGCTCTTGCCAGTACCAGGCCCTGCCCGTCGACATGGGGTGTGATGACGGCAATCCATGTACGCTTATCGATGTTTGCACTCAGCAGGGAACCTGCGTCGGGGCAGTGCCTCTGTGCGACGATGGCATTACTTGTACTGAGAACTTGTGCAACCCCAATTATCCGACGGAGCATTGCTCCTATCCGCTGAAGGCCAACTCGTGCTGGCTGGACGGTGGCTGTCAGGCAGTGGCGGCCACCCGTCTGCCCAAACCATTTCAGTGCTCCGCTTTCAAAGCCACCTCGGCCTGCCTGCCCCACCTTGGGGCTGGCGAGTGTATGGACAACCAAGGCGCACGCTGTTTCGACGACAGGATTCTGACGAATCCGCCGGTCTGTGACCCCCTGTTGTGCCAAGCAGCCGGAGGCAGTTGCCTTACGCCGCAAGTCTGCTTCATCCCTGCCTCGACTGGGGTGGAGTGCGCCCCCATGTCGATGTTTTCTTGTGCAGCCGCGTTCGGGGGCAGCTTCATGGAACTGAACTTCAGATGTGATCAGGGCAGTCTCTGGTGCAGTCCGATCCACTTCTGCGAGGATGCGGAGGTGGACGGCTTCTGCCGCCTCGCTGGGTTCGGCTCGGGAAGCTGCACAGGCTTACACGAAGGAACCTGCGCACCGGGCGAGCCCACGGATCGGTCGTGCAACTACTGTGATCCCTCGGTTGACCAACTCCTTTGGCAGCAGGATCACCTCGCCTGCGACGATGATGTATGGTGCACCTTGGACCTCTGCACGCTGGACGGGTGCAGCCATCCCGTCAGCCAGGGCAATTGCCGAATCGAGGGTCTGTGTTATGCGGATACAGAGCGACGGGAACCCTACTCTTGCGAGGTCTGCCGACCTGTCACCCCAGAATCCCAGGAAAGTTGGTCCCTTGCTCCGGACGGAGCGGACTGCGACTCGAAGCAGACGGTCTGCGTCGTGGAGGCAAAATGTGACGCCTCGGGAATGTGCATCAAGACCCCATCGCCGGATCTCATGACGTGTGAGGAAGATGGTGACCCATGCACCCAGGACTATTGCATGGGCGGCGAGTGCCTGCACGACCCATCCTCCGCGTGGTGCTGGCAAGACCCGGAGACCGGACTGCGGTGGCAGCGTGTCGTCGGTGCACAGAAGGGAGATGTAGAATTTGCCGAGTCACAGTGCGGTAGCCTTAACCTCGGGGGCGGAGCGTGGCGTTTGCCGACGTTCGACGAGTTGAAAACCCTGGACTACGGCTGCGGAAAAATCGGCGACTGTTTATTGGGAGAGGAGTGTAGTCACTTGGGGTCGCCGTGTCTGGATAACTGTTCATCGTGCACTCCATCCAGTTGCTATCTGGACCCCAACATCTTCTTTCCTGCCTGCGATGGAACGACCAGACTGGTCTCCTCTACCATCGGTCTGGC
>CAYTWV010000606.1:0-2888 GCA_964442235.1 uncultured Myxococcales bacterium
GATGGCAAGATTTCCGAGGTTCTGCTGGTGCGAACGGGCGACGACGAGACAGTCCAGGACGAAGAATGGAATCGGGGCTGCAGTGCGCTGGCCACCGTCGAGAGGCGATGATGGACCGTGCCGTTGCCGGAATAGGCCGGGGCTGGGCCCGGCTGCTGGGTTGCGTTGCCTTGGCCTTGTGTTTGTGGCCGGTTTGCAGTTGGGGGCAGATCCCCGAGCGAAAGGCAAAACGAGTGGTGGTGCTGCCCGCCAGGACTCTTCCCGAGAAGTGCGAAAGTCTGTTTGTAGGGACCGGGACCGAGCCTGCTCGCTGGCAGAAATTTCACCGAAGTCTGGAAACGGCTTTATCTGCGTCCGAGGACGTCAAGTTGCTGCAGTTTGTGGATTTTCGAGGGGCCTTGAGCCGAAAGGCGGAGTATCGGGACAAGGTGGTGCTTGGGCGAGAGTTCTTCCTGCTGGCCCAAGAGGAGTATCAGGACGTGATGCAAGCCGAGGCGGAGAGCCATCTGCGCCGCTCGGTAGAGATATTGGACAGCATTTATTACGACCTTGTCGAGCCCGAAGCCATGGCCCAGATTCTGATGCTGCTGGGGGTCACGCAGGTGGAACGGGGCCAGCCCGGTCAGGCGCATGTCTCGTTAAAGCGGGCGCTGTTTTTGTGGCCTTCGCTTCATGTGGCGAGGGGGTATTACCCGGCAGCGGTAGAGGCGGCCTTGTTGACGGCATGTGAGGATCTGCGGGCCTCCATGGAGGGAATGCCGCTGAACAGCTTGCAGCGGGCGGTGGGTTTTCTGGATGCCAACAACGTGGACACGCTGCTGGTGCTGTTGGCCGAACCCGAGGGGGCCGCACCGTCGCTTCAGGTGGTGGCGCTGGAGCGCAGCACCCGAACACTGGGGTTCCGAGAAGCCATGGCCATGCCCCAGAACCCCGAAGGGGATGCCGAGGCCGCCAGCAGACTGGCCAGCCGCTGGGCCGCCTGCACACCTTTTGAGACGATGAAGCCGGCCAGCAGCCGGCTGGAGCGGGCGTGGACGTTCGCCGGCACGTACCAGAACATGGGCTATCTGGCCAATCCCACCCGGGACTTGCTGTTTAACTGGGGGTTTTCGTTTAACGGAAGCCACTTCTTTGTGCCGACCTTCGGCATGATGGGCAAGTTGCAGTTTATCAGCTCTTTCCCGGATCCCCATGGGGATTTGCTGGATGAATCGCGCTCGGTGAGACTGGTTGTGGGCCCCGTTTTTGCGTTGACCGGAGATTGGTGGCGGCTGTTTCTTTTGCCCGGTGCCGATGTTAACGCGTTGGGTTCGTTCCGGACCAGCCGAGATCCCGACTGTAAGTTCTATGAACCCGATTCTCCGGGTTACGAGACCACGTGTGATCAAGGGCGGGTCAAGCGGTACGATTTAGCCGTCCAGGGCGGGGTCCATCTGGCTCTTGGCGGTCAGCTCTTTTTCAGCAACCAGTTGTTCATCGAATTGTCGGCGACGTTTTCGGCCTACTTCCTGCCCATCAATCGTTCATTCGAAATGAACTTCCCGGTGGGACTAGAAGCGGGCGGCGGTATTTCATTTTAGCGACACCCGGACCGGTATACCACGTTCCAACTGTTGCCACAGGGGTTCGGTATATTCAATTGCCGGAACAGGTTTGATATGGCCGGCGAGCGCCCGCTGGGCAAGGCGGCCTGCAGGGAGGACGCGGAGGCGTGCTTGGCACGCTGAGCATTCCGACCAAAGGCCCCCTCGACAACCTCGGGGCAGGCAACGCAGCCCAACGGCCTGGCCTGAGCTTGGTCGAAGGCGATGATCGGCGGTCATAGCGGACCTGTTCACTCACACCTGTATTCGCACTCGCCCTCGACACACTTCCATGCCCCTGGACAGACCATTTTGTCCAGGGGTTGCGGGACACAATCGTCGGCGGTTTTGCAGTTACCAAGGGGTCCGCAGGTTCCGTCGTAGCACCAACGGGCGGGGCCACAATCGGCCGGTTGGGTGCAGGCAGAGGGCAGGCAGCAGGTGGCCGAGCGGCCCAACGGGCAGTGCATGGGATCCGAAGCGATATACCCGGCACCACACTTGTCTTGCCAGTGGGCACAATAGCCGCCCCACTGTTCACAATCGATGACGGCCAACTGGCAGGTTCCTTTGGGCACCAGACAGGTTTGCCCTTGGGGACAGTCGGTGAAGCGTTTGCAGACTGGAGCCGATGGGACGGGGTCTATTCCGGGCACGGCTGGAGCGGCGGGATCGGCAGTTGCGGGCTTTGCGCCAACGGGTTCGGCAGGGGGCTTTGGGGCCGCAAGCGAGGCTTTGGGGGTCTCCTTTGGATCGGTCTGAGCCGAAGCTGCTGCGGTGAGGCCTAGGCAAACCAGCAGGGCAAACAAGAGGGCGAAGGGGTGTCGCAGCATAAGAACCTCCGGAACGAGTTGACCTGCGAATTGTAGCCGGGAAGTGGGTTATGGGCAAGGGAGGGAAACGGCGCTTCAGAAGGGTTGCCTCGCTGGCTGGAAGGGAGCTATACTCGGCCGGTTTGAAGCGTTGTGTCGTGGGGGTGCATCGGGCATGGGACAAGTCGTACTGAAGAACATCTGGAAGCGATACGGCGACGTGGTGGCCGTGCAGGACTTCAACTTGACCATCAAGGACCGGGAGTTTGTGGTTCTGGTGGGTCCTTCGGGTTGTGGGAAGAGCACGACATTAAGAATGATCGCCGGTTTGGAGGAGAGCTTTCGCCACACCGATAGCGAGGGATTCCGCGCGCGACTCACGACCTTCATGGTGAGCGGCGAGTGTCCCGAGTGCCGCGGTACCCGGCTCAATGCGCGCAGCGGCGCCGTTGGCGTCGCCGGGAAAACGTTTCCGGAATTCATGGCCCTCGAT
>CAYTWV010000607.1:0-2888 GCA_964442235.1 uncultured Myxococcales bacterium
TGTGTACGTTGTGTGGTGCGTGCGCCGAGGCATGCCCCGTGCGGATTCCGCTGGATTCCGCCATAGCCGTGGGTCGGGGGTTGGTCAGGGAGTGCATGGAGCCCAAAGAGTTGCAGTTTCAGCAACTCTGGTCGAAGCGGTTTGCTGCGGCCTGGTCCACGCCGGCCCGGTATCGATGGACGCACAAACTTCACCGGTTGGCGATGCGCTGGGCGTCAAGCAAGGTTCATCGGATGGAAGAGGCCGCTGGCTGGGGCCGGGATCGGCACGCACCCAGGCCCGCTGCAAAAATGTTTCGAGAGTGGTGGTGCGACGTCGGCCGCAAGCGGTACGGGGGCCAGGGTGGGTGAGAAACATCGACAAAGCGGGGCCTCCCGCAGCCTGATTCTGGAGCGGCTGTCTGCCCTTGGGGGGGCCGATTCGGGGCCGGGCCGGCCCCAGAGTGGGGCGGTTGTGGCGGCAAGGGGTGTCGAGTCCAACGAGTGGCAGGATCTGCATGCGTTGGCTTCGGAAAAACTAAACGAAGCAGGGATGAGTTCTCGGATGGTTGCGACCAAATGGGAATTGGTCTCGTTGTTGACCTCGCAGCTATACAGCCTGCGACAGGGAGCCGTGGTGGGGGATTTCCGCCCCCTGTTCCCCGACGAATCACTGTTTCCGCTGATGCGTCGCCAGCTGCCCATGGCGCTGCCTCTGCTAGAGGCCACCCAGGCCACCCAAGAGGAGTTGGCAGAGTTGCCCGTGGGCATTACCTTGGCTTCGGCGTTGATTGCGCAGACGGGCACCTTGGTTCTGGAGGGTGAGACGGCCTGCGAGTTGGCCACGTCGCTGTTGCCCCGCAGTCACTGGGTGGTCGTTCCCGTTGACCGCATCGTTGCCGACGTCTTTTCTTTCGAACGGCAATTTGGCGGGGGTGGGGCGAAAAATCGTGTGTTTGTGGGTGGTCCCAGCCGCACCGCCGACATTGAAAAGACCCTGGTGTGGGGTGTGCACGGTCCATGGTCGGTGTCGGTCTGTTTTTACCGGACCGACATTTCCGGGAGAAGTTGATGGCGAAGATCAGCAACGATGTCTTCTTCGTGATGAAACGGGCGGGCCGAATGGCCTTTGACCATGCCATGCTGAAGGACGGAATGCGGGCGGTGGTTGGGGTCTCGGGCGGTGCGGCATCGTCGGCCCTGCTGAAGGCCATGTATGTGCGAATCCCCCGAACGCCCATTCGCTACACACTGGTGGCCGTGCATGTGCAGGATGGTCGTCACGGGGATGAAGAGCAGGTAACCCAGGCATTGCGGCGGGATGCCGAATCCATGGGTTTGGAGTTTCATGTGGTGGCCGGGGCCGCTGCGGAAGCTGCGGGTGCCATTCCCCATCACGCTTTGCTGCTTGAATGTGCCCGGATGTTGCAGTGCAACACGATCCTGTTGGGGCACCATCTGGTGGATGCGGCGGCCGAAGTCTGGGGCGGGCTGGTATCAAGGCGGAAGGTTTGCACCTTGCCCGCCGCAGAGACGTTGGAGCACAACGGGGTGAGCCTGCTGGTGGGAAGACCGCTGCTGGACATCCTGCCCGAGCCGCTGGATACACTCTGTTTGTCCGAGGGACTTTGTCGCTTTTCGAGCGTGAATCCCAAACCCGAGGCAGCGATGACAGAACTTCTGCGACACCACGCAAGTGCCCACGGCAACGAGGCCGAGCGCCTGCGGAATCTGAGGGATGCTCCAACCCAGGTAAAAGACGAATACCTGGTGTAAATCGGACGCCCACTCCCCCTCATCGCCGGTCGGTCCGCTGGCTATTCCCCTTCGACTTCGATTTTGTGACGCCCCAGGCAGAAATGGATGAATGTGCCGTCGGCTGATTTCTCGGGGGTGGTCAGGAAGAGCCCTCCCTCGGCGGCTTTGGGGTCAACAAGGAACACGACGGTGAATTCGGTGGGGGAAGGCAAGGCGGAGGGGTCTGCATCCACCATGGCCAAATAGGCTTCCATTGCCTCGGCGTCCCGGGGGAACGGAGTCCCCATGTGGTCTACCAGTTGCAGCGGCGGCGGAACGATCTCGGCGGGGGGAGGGGGCAGGGTAGAGGGTACGGCCGGTGTGGCAGCCGGAGCGGGTGTGGCGGCGGCCGGAGTGGGTGTGGCAGCAGCCGGGGCGGGCGTGGCGGCAGCCGGAGTGGGCGTGGCGGCAGCCGGAGTGGGCGTGGCGGCAGCCGGAGTGGGTGTGGCAGCAGCCGGAGTGGGCGTGGCGGAAGGGGGGGCATTCTTTGCAACAGGAGGTACTGGTGCAGTGGCCGGAGCCTTTGGGGCAACGGGAGCCGGCAGAGCTATGGGAGCCTCGGGCTGCCAAACGAAGCGAACAATGGCAAAGACCTTTCCTTGCGGGGAGGTGACCAAGGGCGAATCGCCAATGGCCGTGAAGAACCGGATGTCCTTGAGGAACAACTGACCGGGAGTGGTTTGCAATTGGATGGTTTCTCCTCGGACAGGGCAGCCTTCGGGGATGCCAGCACCGCCGGATTCCACGGAGGTTTCGGACCGACAGCCCGATAGGGCAGGCGGCAGCACTAGGGCAAGCAGTGCGAAGGCCATTGCGGGCCGCCAAGGCGTGTGGGGACGGCGGGGGCGGCAAGAGGTAGTGGATGTCACGGTGTCTTCTCCTTTTCCGTTGATGTGGGCGGAACTCTTGGGGGATTGGCGGGCAAACGGAGCGTGAAACGGGCTCCCAGGCCGGGGCGGCCTTGCACGGACAGCATGCCCCCATAGGTGTTCACAACAGTTTGACAGACGAACAGTCCCAGTCCGGTCCCTTTTCCCACCTCTTTTGTGGTGAAAAACGGGTCAAAGATCCGGAACTCCAGTTCAGGTTGAATGCCCGGGCCGGTATCGGAGA
>CAYTWV010000608.1:0-2887 GCA_964442235.1 uncultured Myxococcales bacterium
CCTGCACCAAGCGCGGATCCTGTGACGCTTGCTTCCCCCCCAACCCCGCAGTGGGGATGGGCTTCATGAACTCAACCGTAGAGCGGGTGGGCAAGGGCAGGTGAGGCATAAATCCCAGTCCCAGGCCCCAGGGCAGCCCGGCATATAGCGGCATCACATCGGTGCGGAAGAACCGCCGAAGCTGCAACGCCCGACTTAACTTCTGGCCGCTGGTTAACACAATGAAGGACTCGTGGCCGCCCGTGAACAGGACCGGGCAAATGGGAACTTCCGCCTCCAGGGCCACCCTGACGAACCCTCTTCGTCCGCCCAACGTCACCTTGTAGCGCTCCCCAAACGAGCGGAATGCCTCTTTGTCCCCACCGGGGGCCACAATGACCTTGCCGCCTTGTCGCAGCAGGGCCAACGCATTTTCGGGAGTGGCCCGCACGGCACCGCAGGAGACCAGAAACCCCTTTAGTGGAGGGAACCAGAACATCATATCGTGGGCCAAGGCATGCAACGGTTGGTTGGGGAATCGCTCTCGAACCAAAGCCCCCATGGCCAACGCCTGCACCCAGGTGATACCCGCCTCGTGATTGGCCACAATCAGCGCTGGGCCCTCGGGAAGCCGCTCCAGGCCCTCGAATGACATCCGAAAGTAGCGGCGGACCAGTTCAAGCACTGCGGGCGCTGCAGCATCCAGAAAGGCCTGGTCGACTTGATCCAGTCTGTCCGGATTCCCCTGCCCCGCAGCAACTCTCGCCAGACCAACCAGCGCCTTTGCGATATCAAGCTGCATGGGGCGCTCCTATTGACACTGCCCGTCTACACAGGTCTTCCCATCTACACAAAGGTCGGGACCGTTGTCCGCTGTGCCGTCCCAATCCTGGCCCTCGCTGTCACAGATCTCGGCGGCGCCGGGGTGTCGGGCCGGGTCCAGCGGGGCACAATCGTCCACATCCAGACTGCCGTCCTCGTCGTCATCGTCGTCGCAGATATCCCCCCGCCAATCCAAATCCGCATCGGCCTGATCGTTGTTGGCAATGGCGATGCAATTGTCGAACCAGTCGGGGTACCCATCCCCGTCGTCGTTGTCTTCACACTCGTCGCCCACCCCATCGTCGTCGCTGTCGGCCTGCTCGTAGTTGTACCAGAAGGGGCAGTTGTCGTTGAGGTTGGAGGTCCCATCCAGATCCGAGTCCGTGGCGCAGTCCCGAGGACAGGTATTCTTGTCCTCGGTGTTCTGGCATCCCCCATCCCCGCAAGTGGCTGCACAATCCGCGGGACATTTGGCTCCGGTCTCGCCAAAACCGCACGTTCCGTCACCACACAAGCCGCAATCCACAGGACAACTGGTAGGGGTTTCCAGGCCGTCACACAACCCGTTCCCACACGGAGGAACCCCACAGTCGTCTTGACAATTGGCGGCCGTCTCGCTTCCCGTACACCAAGCGTCGCCACAAAACGTGCAGTCCTGCGGACACGCCATGGCACTCTCGGGGAAGTCGCAACTGTCGTCTCCACACTCAGGGAAACAGTCCTCGATACAATTGCGGGCGTTTTCCACTTCGCCCTGGCAAATATTGTCTCCGCACGTCTCGGCACAATCCTGACCACACTGGTCATAGGATTCCTCCGTGCCGCAAAAACCGTCGCCGCACTGGCTGCAATCCGTGATGCACGAATGCACCTCGAACTCCTCGCACACTCCGTTGCCACACAACGGCATACAATCCCGGGGACATGTGGTCCACCAATTCACCACTTCCGACCCGCCGCAAACCCCATCCCCGCACGAACCGCAATCCGAGGGACAGTTGACGGCCGTTTCGCCCGCCTCGCACACGTTGTCCCCGCATCCGGCGGGAACCACATCGGTGGCTGCTCCATCGCCTGCCGTATCCTGCGTGTTTGCATCCTCGGGAGTCCCGGTGATCTTCAGGCCCGTGTCCAGGCAGCCGGTTACACATGTCGCTACCAAGACAGTCAGCATCACCGCTGCGCCGACAACTTTGCTCATGGGAACCTCCATTGGGCCCTGACTATACCCCAAGCCCCCGGCGCCTTCCACCCTTGAGTGTTTGACGGCAGCGCCAGCAAGGAACTACTCTGGCAACACCAGAGGCCAAAAGTCGGCGTGCTTCAGGGCTTCGGTGCTTGCGTTGGGGATTCGGCGGCGCAACCGTCCGAGATTGGGCTACCGCTTCCCCAAAAAAGTTCAACCGAACGGATTTCGTGTTGCAAGGTGGGCGGGGTGAGGATGCGTGAAGACCTGCTTTCAACCAGTCCAGAGCTGCTTGACGCCTTCCGGAAAGGCCGGAGGGACGCCATGAGAGCCGTCTTTGAGGCCTATGAACCGCTGGTTCGCTGTATTGCGGTCCAGGGTTTTGATGGGTTCGGCGGGTACCGCTCGGCAGCGGATGTGGATGACGCCGTGGCCTCGGTTTTTGCTGCCGCATTCGAACCCGGCACTCGTCAGCGATACGACCCCGCAACCCCCTACTTCTCGTTCCTGGGTGGCATCAGTCGAAATACCATTCGGGGCCTGCTGCGAAAGAGCGGGAAGGAAGTTCCCCTGCCCGTTGACGAACATGCGGATCACCTGGCTGGCCCAGAGAGTTGGGAACCCGAAACGCTTAACGAACTTTGTGAGCGCAGCGTGATGGCGCAGAGGTTTCACCAGCACCTGGCCGACCCGTTCCTGCAAGCCGTAGCTTGCGAGACGCTGGCCAATGGCTTGTCCGAACAGGCAGCGGCCGAGCAACTTAACGTGACCCGACACCAGATTCGAAAAGCGCTGGAGACCATTCGAAAGCGCATTCACTCCTTCTTGAAAAAGGAGGGGTTGGAATGAACTCGGGAAAGATGAGCGTTTGGTGGGCCCATTTTTGCGCCAGCAGGCTCC
>CAYTWV010000609.1:0-2266 GCA_964442235.1 uncultured Myxococcales bacterium
CCGCAGGGAAACACCCCGCCGGAACAACGCTCAGAATCTTTGAGTGGGATACAGGGAAACTCCTGGGCGAAATCCCCGAAGCCCCGGAGACCTTCTCCGTCGTGGGAAACATGAACGAACATCAGGTTTCCATCGGCGAAACCACCTTTGGCGGCCGCGAAGAACTGGTCAACCCCAAAGGCAAAATCGATTACGGCAGCCTCATGTACCTGGCACTACAAAGGGCAAAAACGGCCCGGGAAGCCATCGACGTCATGGTCGGACTGGTTGAAACCTATGGTTACTACAGCGAGGGCGAAGCCTTCTCCATCGCCGACCCCAAAGAGGTCTGGTTCATGGTCATGATCGGCAAAGGCCCCGATACCCTGGGCGCCAACTGGGTCGCCTGGAAAATCCCCGAGGGCTACGTCTCGGCCCACGCCAATTACCCCAGGATTCGTCAGTTCCCGCTCAATGACCCCCAGAACTGCCTCTATAACAAGGACATCGTAAAATTCGCCCGAGACAAAGGCTGGTTCCAAGGCGATGACAAAGACTTCAGCTTCTCGGATACCTTCGCTCCCCTCGATTGGGCCACTGCCCGAGCCTGCGAAGGTCGCGTATACAGTTTCTTCCGCCGCATCGCCCCAGCCTCCGTCGCCAAAAACGACTTCGTCAAAGGCTCCATCGATGACGTCCGCATGCCGCTTTGGGTCAAACACGACGCCAAACTCTCGGTCCAAGACCTGATGAACTTCATGAGGGACCACTTCGAAGGAACCGACATGGACCTCACCACCGGCGTCGGCGCTGGCCCCTTCAACTGCCCCTACCGCTGGAGACCCATGAGATGGGAAGTCGACGGCGTCAAGTACGTCAATGACCGCTCCACCGCCACCCAACAAACTGGCTTCTCCTTTGTCGCCCAGATGCGCTCCTGGCTTCCCAACCCGCTGGGGGGCATCTTATGGTTCAGCGTGGACGACGCCTCCAGCACCGTCTATGTCCCCATGTACTGCGGGATCAGTGAAGTCCCTTACAACTATGCCGTCGGTACCGGCTCGTTCTACCAGTTCTCTTGGGACAGCGCCTTCTGGGTCTTTAGCGTGGTCGCCAATTGGGCCTACACCCGCTACAGCGACATCATCAAAGACATACGGGTGGTCCAGAGCGAACTGGAAGGTTCGTTTGTGGCCCAGCAAGACGAAATTGAAGCCATCGCCCTGGCCCTGCACAAACAGGCGCCCGGCCTGGCACGCAAGTTCCTCACCGAACAATCCGCCTCCATGGCCACCTTGACCGTCTCCCGTTGGCGCAAACTGGCCGAGGCCCTCTTCATGAAATACATGGACGGCAACGTCCGGGACGAAAAGGGCGAAGTCCTGCATCCACCCTACCCCGAACGCTGGTACCGCGGCATCGTGCAGGAAAACGGCGACCTCTACAAACTTCGGAAGTTCGACTGGGAAGTAAAAGAAGAGGAAGAAAAAAAGAAGGCCGAAGAACTCAAGAAACAGGAAGAACTCAAGAAGCAGCAGGAGGTCAAACCATGAAATCCCCTCTTCTGAACATCCTGTGTTTGCCCCTGCTTGCCCTAGCGCTGATGCCTGCCGCGTGCGCCACCACGTCCTCCGTCCACAAATACTACTGGGCCGATCTCACCGAGAAACACGCGATGCTGGACATTATCACGCTTTCCCAGGACCTGCTGGACAAAGCAAACGAATACTCCCAAACCATCGAGTTTCCCCCGGACACCTACGCCCAAAGCGGACCCTGCGTCCCCAACTCCGAAACCATCCCCGCCGAAATGCTTCCGAAAGGAACTCCAATCTCGCTGCTGACCCAGAACGGCCCCTCCACCCACCCCGTCTCCGCCCACGGCGCTTGGCACGGCGCTGGCGAAACCCATTGGTTGGTCTTCTTGGAGCCGGCTCCAAAATCGCAAGAATCCAGCGTCCTTGCGGCCGCCCCTGGCGTCTTCCCCCCAAATGCTCGTTTGCGAAAGGTGCCCGAGGCCGCCCCCCTCTCCCAGGCAGACCTCCAGTTGGCCCTCTTACTTAAACCCCAGCTTTGCCCGGAACCCGTTCCCGAACTGGCACAGTCCCTGTGCAAGAACCTCACCTTTACCCAGGACTCTACCCAGGTCATCCGAGGGAACTTTGGCGGCGGCTACAACGCGTTGGTCTTTTTCCTCTGGAACATCGAAGGCGATGGCATCGAACTCTATTCCGCCTGGTTTGCCGTCAACGAAGCCAGCAAACAGACCCTGGTCCTGGCTCAACCC
>CAYTWV010000609.1:2276-2885 GCA_964442235.1 uncultured Myxococcales bacterium
CAACCCACCCAGTCCATCTACTACAACTGGGGCGACTTCATCGGGGACGTGGATGGCGATGGAATCGATGAACTTGTCTATAGCTCAGCCTACTATGAAGGCCATTACTTCCTGCTTCTGGATTGGGATGGAGAGACCCCCGACATGCAAACCTTGACCGGCGACGGCGCCTAGCTCCATCGCCGAACTCGCCGTCACCCACAGAATCCCATCTGATTGGGCGCACACGCACTGCACATTACGCATAAATCAATACACCCACACACCGACGCCCCCTTGCATGTACTGGGCCCAGGGCAATCCGAATCCTCCCAGCAACAGGCCGAATCCCCCATACACTGGGGCCCCAATGGGTCCGGCACACATGAACCGGGCATCTGGCCACCCTCCGACGGCTTCGCCCTGCAAACCTCCCCAAGGCCACAATCGACATCACTGTTGCAGCATCCCAAGGGCAGTGGCGTGCACTTCCCGGGCATGGGAAGCCAGGCACAAGCCCCCATGCACCCACAGGTCTTCGCCCCCTCGCACGTCTGCGTCCCGTAACAATCCCCATCGTCCCAACACTCGCCCACGGCCGGAGCAGGCTCACAGGTGCCGCCGTCGCCC
>CAYTWV010000610.1:0-2881 GCA_964442235.1 uncultured Myxococcales bacterium
AGGAAGGGGTATCGCCCAGGTGCGGCGTAATGGCGGGACAATACGTCCGGAAGGGCCAGTCGGTCAAGGAGGGTGCGTTGGGGGCTGCCCCGGCGGCACAGCACGTTGGCCCTGGGCAAGGGTACTATCCCCTACCTGAACTTCCCAATGCGTTGGCGGATGGCGTCGGTGTGAACCTGATGTTCGTAAAGCGGTTTGGCGTCGGGGGCAGTCAGTCCCAGGTGTTCTTCCAGCGTGGGGCGGGAGTCGTCCTTGGAGAAGATACCCACGGGCGGGCGGTCGGTTTCGGTGGCACGCCTGAACGCTTCCAGTCGGTCGTTGGTGGGGTGGGTGGCCTCCAGCGGATACGTGTTCTCTTTGAACCAGGCGTAGGTGTTCACTTTGTTGTATGTGACGCATGGGGCAAAGATATCGACGATGGCAAACCCACGGTGAGTGAGTGCCTGCTTCAGGATTTGCACGCTGAAGTCGGCGTCACCGCAGAATGTGCGGGCCACAAACGAGGCATTGAGGCTGATGGCAAGGGCCAAGGGATTAAGCGGTTCGTTAAAAACGCCGTCGACCTGAAGTTTGGTCTTCAGGCCTTTGGCTGCGGTGGGGGCCGCCTGGCCCTTGGTTAGCCCATAAACCCGATTTTCGTGGATCATGGCAACGATGCCTGGGTTACGCCGGATGGTATGGATGAAGTGGTTGCCGCCTTCACCCAACATGCAACCGTCCCCTGAGTTGGCCAGGACTTTCAGGCGTGGATTCGAGAGTTTGATGGCTGTGGCAGCGGGCAGGCTGCGGCCGTGCAGCCCGTTGAACATGTGGGCGCGGGCATATTGGGGCAGTTTGGCAGCTTGACCGATGCCCGAGACCAGGGCCACGTCCTGGGGGGCCAGGCCCAACTCGTCCAGGGCTCGTTTCACAATACGCAGGACCGCAAAGTTCCCGCAGCCGGGGCACCAGGCGATGTCCGTAGTGGCAGGCATATCAAAGCGTGATTGCAGAGTCTGTTCCATGGGCCTACCTCTTGTCCGAAAGGGAATCGAGGATCGTTTCCATCTCTTCGACCGGGTGCGCAAACCCGTCGAACTTGTGTTTCTGAAGGGTGGGTGCCACGCCGGATTCCAGCGTCAACAGGCGAGCAAACTGGCCCGTTGCGTTACCTTCAACAACCACGGTGCGCTTGGCCTTTTTGATACGGGCGATGGCGTCGGCGTGGACGGGGAATACCTGGGTGAAGTGCATCCATCCGGTATTCTTGGGCTTCTTGCGGGTCCAGGCTTCGTTCATGGCGGAAAAGGTGGTTCCCCAGGTGATGACCAGGGTCTTGGGGGATTTGGGGCCCACATAGTTTGGGGGCACCACATCCTGCCGCACCTGATCGTCTTTGCGCAGCCGCTTGCTGTTTTGTTCGATGCGCACCTGATAGGACTCGGTGATTTGGCCTTCCGGCGTGTGTTCATCGGAATCCACTCGAACCAGCCCCTGGCCCAGTCCGGGGACTCCTCGGGGCGAAATGCCGCTTTCGGTCACGGCAAAACGTTTGTAGTCCGCCTGAGTGGTGATGACGTGGCGTTCGACGTTGCCGTCGAATTCCAGGCCCTGCGGCGGGACCGCATAGACCGAGTCCAGCATGAACTGATCCGACAGGATAAATGCCGGGATCTGGTAGCGGTCGGCGATATCAAAGGCTCGTTTCGCCAGCAGGAAGCCATTCTGGGCGTCCTTGGGGGCGAAGATGGCTCTGGGAAACTCTCCGTGGCCTGCATAAAGCGCCAGGTTCAAGTCGCCCTGTTCGGTGCGTGTGGGCAAACCAGTGGCTGGGCCGGGCCGCTGGCCGATATGGATGACGACCGGAGTTTCGATGATACCGGCCAGGCTGACCCCTTCGGTCATAAGGGCAAATCCACCCCCGGCCGTGGTCACCATGCCTCGAGCGCCGGCGTACCAGGAGGCCACGGCCATGTTGATGGCAGCGATCTCGTCTTCGGCTTGTTCAGCCACGATGCCGAACGACTTGGCGTTGACATACAAAAAGGTAAGGACGCCGGTGCCAGGGCTCATGGGATAACTGGCGATGAAGTTGCATCCGCCAGCCGCACACCCCAGGGCGATGGCCTCGCTGCCCGACAGGAGCAAATCGTCGGCGCGAGCGGGATTCTTGCGAGGCAGTCGCAGCGCTGCGGCCTTGGCATGGCCTTTTCCCGCCTGGTAGCCCAGTTTGAAGGCCTGCTCTTCTTTGGGCAGGTTCTCGGGACCCTTTTTTGAGAGTTCTCGCTCCAGCACGGCGGGCGCCAATTGTGCGTTCATGCCCAGCAGCCCCATCAGGGCGCCCGTCGCAACCACGTTGGACATGGCCGGGCTACCCGCCGACTTGGCCAGTTCAAGGACCGGAATATCCAGAACCTTGCAGTCGGTTTGAGCGCCGGGCAGCACACGGGCGGCATCGCCCAACAGGAAGGTCTGCGGCGAGAGTCGCCACCCTGCGTGTTTGATGGCGTCGGGATGAAGCGGAATCAGCACATCGATTCGGTCCACCGGGGCGCTGACGGGGAAGTCCGCGATGCGAATCTGGATGGTATTGGTGCCGCCCCGAATTCGGGACATCAATTCGGTGGTGGCAAAAACGTAATACCCTGCATTCTTGAACATTCGGGTGGCCAGGTTGGTAATGGTCATCAGACCTTGCCCCGCCTGTCCCGCCACGACAATACTTAGATCGTTCGCCATACGTGACTCTCCATGAAAGGGAACCGGCACCGACGCTGACCATGGGCGCCCACGCCCACGACCGGGGCGATTATGTGCACGGCGACGGTACGGATGCAAGGGGTTGCGGGGCGGTCCGACCCGCCCGAACGCGTTGCTGCCGGGGTTGCGGCCCCCCCTGGCC
>CAYTWV010000611.1:0-2879 GCA_964442235.1 uncultured Myxococcales bacterium
CCTTCGGGAAATGGCCTCCACATACGAAGGCGCCCTCAGGGCTGTCGGAATGCTCGAACACATTCCGAAGCATTTCGGATAGGAAATAGACAAGCCCGTCCGTCATCCCGGGATGCCTTCCGCCGTTCTGGCAGACCAGCCTGATGTCAGCAAGGGCCCTTTCGATATCGCGTTCCAGGCGGACATGCTTGCGAAGATAGAGTGCTGAAGCTTGCTCTGCTTGTTCGAATCGGCCAGCCAAGGCCGACAGTAAGCCACACCTCCAGGAGTAGGGAGTCTTCAGCGAATCATCCAAGATCAAGGCCACGGAAGAATCGTGCAGCCTTTTGGCCCAGGCGGCCAACATGGCCAGCGCCATTGGGTCTACATAAGTAATCGGTTCGGAAGCCCTAATTAGAACCCGGCCTCCCAGTTCCTCCCCACACCACCCCAGTTTGCCAGCGTGCTTTTCGCACCACCCCAACTGGACCAGCCCAGGAATTGTCAGCTCCATCCTATTCACCTCCCCTCACCCCACGAACCGCACACGTTGATTGACAAGGTCCTTGACAGCCCCTGGGGTAGAAACTACATTGCAACTGACGGCCCACAGGCCGATCACCCTTTGGCTTTCTACCCAGTCTGTGTTTACAGCGCCTTTTACTGGGGTGGAAAGCTCGGAATGAAAATCATTCCGGAGAAAGGGGGGGCAGAGGCTCCCCCTTTTTTTTTTGGGGTGCTGCATGCCTCTTTCTTCCCAAACTCGGGATACCTTGTCAAAGGTTCTCTCCAGAGCGACCTCTTTGCGTCCAACAAACGATCCCATCCTTCTATCTCAGTTGGGTACTCTTATCCGACGCGTGTCCAGGGACTTCGACCCAAAACGTCTTGGATATTTTACTTTGAAGGAGTTGCTGGCCGACCTGCCCGAGTTGGGAGAACTCTCGGTGTCGCCAGGAGGCCATCCGCAGTTTGCATTTGCCCGCCTTGGGCATCAAGAGTTGGACCATACGAATCCCATGGACCAGGCAACGCCCGAGTTCCTGAAGCTGAAGTCTGCGTTCTGGCACGCCATCACGGCGTTTAGCAGGGGGGAACGCCAACCTCAGTTCGACCTCGCCGCCTTGCGTGTCGTGTCCCATGAAGACGGCACGGAGAAGTTGATGGAACGCTTCCCCGAACGCTTCCTCTCGCTTCCTGACGCCGGAGCGCAGTTCCAGAAGGCTCTGGCAATCGAGTTTTTTTGCACTGAACTTGACGTGGGCGATTCTGAAGCGCAAGCACTGGCAGACGGTCCCGACTGGTTTGCGCAAGTCACAGAAAGGGTTGGTGTTATGGGCGTGGAGGGCCGCTGGCGGGAGTTCCGCCAGGCAGCCATTGTTGGCCTCGCACTGGACTGGGCCCGGCAGCACAGTATCGATTTTCGAAAGATTGCGGACCCGCTCCCCGGGAAGAGGCACTCTGACGATTCAGCCCCCCCTGGCCCATCTTCCCCGGACCTTCGCCAAAACTTGCACCGACTGATCGACTCGCTGAGTGATGAGGAGCTTCGTCACATCTCCATCCCGGCTTGGATCCTATTCCGGCAGTGGCCACGCCCCCATTCACGCAACTTCACGTTTGACCAGTGGACACAGATGAAACGAATGGCCGACGAACTGTAAGAGGTCTTCGGCAGGTCAGCGCTAGTTGGCGGTGAGGGTGAAGTCCACGTGGGAACCGTCATTGATCCCGTTGACTGGGGGTACGGTGAGGCCGAGCTGCTGCGGGCTGAGCCATCCCGGAGGCGGATGCCTTTGTGGGAAGGAAGATACGTATTCGGGCTTGACACAAGCAGGGGTGCTCCTTACAAGGCGAATCGTTGTGACAAAGAATCTAGGACTGAGGATCTTCGCTGCGATTTTGGCTCTTCAGCGCCTCCCACTGCTTGCGGAACAAGGCAGCATCCACCAGGCGGCCGATGGCATCTACGGCAGTAGAAAAGCTCTTCGTAATCTCCGGATCGATGGGGACAACGAGGTTCGGAAGGCCGACGACCTGCACCTTCGGCACACCCTTCGGGCATACGACCTGCCCATTCATTCCAATTCGGTCTGCTACCACGGATAACATCCTGTAGGTTGGGCCCAACGTGGCGATGGCATCGGTGGGCGTGTTCAAATCCAGGTTCTTTGTGCCGTGATGGGCCCGGTTACACCGGTCCTCAACACCCTCTATCTCGGGCCAGGGCACATATTTGCGAAGGTCGGGAACCACCGAGGACGATTCATGGACCTCCTTCCAATAACGAAGATCCGGAAGCCACTTGCTCTTCCGATTGCGTTTGCCCGAAGACGGGGCACCCAGCAACAATGGCTTCGTCACGATTCCCTTCCGGACTTCGACCTCAGTCAGCCAAAACGCCACCCCCTCCCACGAGTCCCGGCAGTTTCGAATGGCCTCGAGAAAGTTCAGGTGGTCTACGGATGCTGCATCGACAAAACGCCGCAGGGCCACTTGGTAAAACCGAAACGCTCGAGACAACGGGTGGTCGGGTGTGCTCATTTCGTTTCTCCAAAAGTTGCCATGTCAGCTATTCCTCAAGGGTAATCGGGGCACGCCCCTTTGCCGCATCAAAGATGCCTGGAAGGCAGGGGGCCGAACGTTCGTCTCTTGGTTTGGGACAGTTTCCCCCGTCCCCTCCGTTTTGTGGAACAGAGACTTCCCCAGCCACACGCCACCGACCTCCCACGTTCCGCATCAATACCCCCTTCGAGGTTTTGCCCGTCGGGTCCATGGCGTTTTCCACCAGCGCAACAGTCTTTGCATCGGCCCAAGCCACCCGAATGTCTTTCAGCAGCCCCATCCCCGTGGTCCTGTCGGGGCGGAACGCTTTGGAACGCCGCTCCACGACTTCAGCC
>CAYTWV010000612.1:0-2876 GCA_964442235.1 uncultured Myxococcales bacterium
CGCCAACCCCCCGGTCACCGGTGTCACGATAATCTCCGGAACGGCGTATGGGTGCAGCGACTTCAGAACCGTCTCAAACTCTGCGGACAGGTGGGCAGGGGTCTTGAAAAGCAGAAGCGACTCCGCTCCCGTTTCGACTTTCCCCTGCCACCAATAGATGGATTGAACCGTCGGAATCACATTCACGCAGGCCGCCAGACGCTTCTCAACCATGGCTCGGCCCAGGCTCTCAGCGCTCTCTTGCGGGGCAGTCACCAGAATCAAGCAGATGTCGTCCATGCTACTTCTTCTTGAACAGCTCTTCCAACCGGCGCTTGGCATCATCGGGACTTTGAGGCGCCTTGTTGGGGCGATCCACCGATACTCCGAACAGCTTCTGCAGGCCCTCTTTGGCCTTCTGCGCTTCGGTGATATCGTCTTCCGGCGACTCTTTGAAGGTGAAATAAAGGCAGAAATTGCCCTCCTCACGGTCGCGGATGAACTCGGCCCGATTCTCGGTGCACTCATTGTGAACGCTGGAATCCCAATACTGGCAATTCTTGCAACAATGCAAATATGCGTAACAGTTCGGGCACATGTCACGACGGCCGATCTTCACATCGAACCGCAGCGCTTCGTTGCACTTATAACAACGGTATTTTTTGTCCTTGTCTACCATAAAATCCTCTACTTGTTATATATGCCCAGAGCCGAGTTATCCAGGGCCACGGGCGAACGAGCCATGTATTTGAGCACATCGGTAACCTGAGTCTTGCCGGCACCATTGGCCCCCATCACCCAGACTTCCCGGTCCTTCCGTGACCGCTCCGACGTGTCGGCCAGCAATTCACCGTTCCCATACATTGGCGAGGCGGTAAACACAATGCTCTTGCCCGAAGGAGACAGGTCGAAGCCATCGATCCAAAGGTTCGCTGCCAGTTCTCCCTTCGGATTGTGCGTCAGGTTGGTCAGGTCCACCTCTTCAAACGCGGTGCCATCGCCCACCACCCCCACATCCATTCGATAGAGATTGGTGTAGGGTTTGCCCTGGCCCTGAAGAACGCCGCAATCGTTGGAACCGATGAAATAGATTCCGGTCCCATCCAGACTGAACAGCGGTTCGCCAATAACGGTTTTGAAACGCCACGGGTCATTGTTCAGCATGCCGCAGGCGTTGGCCAGATAGGTCCCCGACGGAACCGAGAAGAGGGTCTGGTATTTCTGAGTCTTGGTGGAGGTGTCGTAGACACGCACTTTCAAATCGGTTTCGGCGATAGTGAACGCAGCGATCTTGGAGTTATCTCTGGAAATGGCCACCGGGTCGGTATCCGAGTACTCGCTTCCGGCACCGATGCAGGATCCACCAACGACCTGGTTGCAGATGTAGTCCAATTCGGAAAGAACGCCGCCCTGCCACATGTAGACCCGAAGCGACCGGATGGTGGTGCCCAGCATCACCAGCGCCGCGCCATCCTGCGAGGCCCGGAAGCGCCCCTTCTCGGTCCATTGGCCTGGCCAGTCGGGGTCATCCTCGGGCGGGAAGGCGAAGAGTTCTTCGGGAGGACCAATGGGATCCAACTGAACGCGGGAGACGATGTATTGGCAGCTCAGACCCTGACACAGGGACTGGGAACTGTAGTACATGTAGTTTCCGGCGAACTTGATGTCCACAACGTGCTCCAGGATGATGCCTTTGACCATGGCGACTTTCAGTGAGGTATTAAAGCGCCCCAATTGGAACGTAAACCCCGTGGCCGTCGGCTTCTTCAAGGAAACGGCCACAAACTTCAGCCCTCGGTCCACCACACAGCCGAACTGACACGAGCAGGGCCCGGTCTTGGTCGCATTCCCCTCGGCGTCCTCTTCCAGAATCAATTGGCAATCCTGAGCCCCATTAAGGGCGAAGGTGGTCAACGCTGCCGGGTTGGGATCCTCGGGAACGATAGGATTGGTCTTGTCGGGTTTGACCAGGAACAAATCGTCTTCGGTATCGTTGTACCCGGGAATCCGGCCCCGATCTCCGTACATGATGGTGAACGAGTCCTCGGGCAACACATCGCCCGCTTCACATTGGCCAAGTTCCGAGCACTCGTCCCCGTCGATGCAGTCACCACAAGAACCGCCGCATCCGTCGTCTCCGCATTCGCGGCCCGAGCACTGCGGCAAACAGCCCGTCATGCACAAATGAGTCTCGGGGCTGCAAAGCCCATCGCCGCAGTCGCCGCATTCGGCGCCGCAGCCGTCCGGGCCGCACTCGAACGAATTTTGATCACAAACCGGCGCACAGTTGAGGGGTTTGTCGATGCAGAAATAAGAGAACGCTTCACAGACCTGGCCGTCGGAGCATGCCCCACACGTTCCGCCGCACCCGTCGGGGCCGCACATTTTCCCCACACACTTGGGAGAGCACTCTACGCACTGGCCGGCAGCACAAACCGAACCATCTCGGCAAGTTCCGCACACGCCACCACACCCGTCATCACCGCACACAACCCCAGCGCACTGGGGAGAGCACTTCTCCTCTTCCGGCGTACACGCCACGGACACCATGGCCAAAAGAGCCAACGCCACACCCCGAATCGACATGTTTCACCTCCCAAACGCAGGGTTACTCTATGCGAAAGGCGACAGGGGGTCAACGGTGCTTGAACCGCAGCCGCTCTTTAGGTATAGTGCCCGCCAATATGGATTCCGTTATTCGCTGCTCGGGGGAAACATGAACCGTATCATGGCTGGTCTTCAAGGTGCTCTGGTCTTGGCCTTTTTGTTTTGCAACGCTTGCGGGGCCGGAACAACCGTATCCAAGGATGTTGCCGGAAGCGACGTGCAAGACGTGAAGCCCGACCAAAGCCGGACCGATATGACCCCCGATTTGCCCAATTTTGAAGTCTCGGACA
>CAYTWV010000613.1:0-2869 GCA_964442235.1 uncultured Myxococcales bacterium
TGTTGACCACCTGTGTGCTTCACGCTTCCGGGGCGTCGGCCCAATATCAGGTCTATGAACCCTGGGGCGGCGAAAAAGGGCAATGGCCGGCCTCTTTGGTGCTGGGCGTGCAGACCCGCATTGCGCTACGCCACAAGACGTGGGGAGAAATACGATTCGCCCCGTTTGCGACCGAGCCCGACTCGCTTCCCCAGGCTGCCCTGGGCGGGGCCATTCATTTTGTGCCCATCGAAGGCCCCATCCAGGAAGTTCGCCTGTTTACGACGGTACAACCCGCTGCCGTGGCACTGGACATTCGAGCAACGGTCCGTGCCAAAGGGGCGTCTCTGGTGATGGAATTGCAGGCGAAGGGCACCGGTGCGGCCAATCCCTGGTACAAGTGGGGGCGGACCTTTGGCGAAACTCAGGCCAAAGCCGCACTGGCGGACCTTCTGGTCGAGGGTTCCAAGATCGAGTCCGTCTCGCTTCGCAGTTGGGGACCCGAAGAATCCGAGTTTCTGGTCACAGCCACCTTACCGCTGACCAAAGGCCCACTGCTGATGGACTTTGCCCCCTTAAGTTCCTGGGTTGAACCCTGGGTGCAGTCTCGCCTGGATCCCACGGCGCCTCCCTGCCCCATGTGCCGTGCCAACTATCGATTCGACCTCCAGTTGCTGGGCCAGGAGTTCACCCTGACGACGGGCCTTGCACCCACCGTCTGCGGCGATGACCCCACCTGCTTGAAAACGACCCTGGAGTTCAGCCCGGGCATTGTTCAGGTCTCTCGCACCCTGACTGTCAGTCCCGTTTCCACGCCAGACACCCTGATTGTGACCTTGAAACGCTTTCTGTCGGATAACCGAAGTCGCGGCGTGCTGATGTGGACAAGCCCGTAATGGGTTATCGATTGCTTCGCTGCACTGCTGGGAACGACATATAGAAGGTGGAACCTTCTCCCACCTGGGATTCCACCCAAATTTTCCCCTCGTGTTCTTCGATGACTTTTCGGGCGATGTAAAGGCCCAAACCGCTGCCTCGGGCGATGTCTTTGACCGGGACGATCTTGAACGGTTCGAAGATATAGTCCAGGACGTCCGGCTCGATGCCCACGCCGTTGTCTCGCACATACACCAGAACGTCGCCAGCCCGGGTCATCGAGCCGATTTCTATTTCCTTCATCGTACTGCGATTGTACTTAATGGCATTTGCTATCAGATTTTGAAACAGCTCTTTCATTTTTATAGGGTCGCATTTCATCATCGGCAGGGAACGCAACCGGATTCGAACGGTGCCGCTGGCCAGTTCGGAAGTGAAGCGTTCCACCACTTCGCGCACAATTTGGCCCAGCGAGAGTCGTTTGCGCACCCCTTTGATCCGGGTCATTCTAGAGAGGGTTCGAAGATCGGCCAGGATTCGGCAGGCCACATCGGAGTTCCGCATGATCTGTTCCAGATGGAACTTGGTGTCCGGGGTCATAGCCGGGTTGTTGACCAGGTCGCGCTGCAGGTACTGGGCAAAAATGTCGATGTGACGGAAGGGCTCCTGGAGGTCGTGTGAGGCAATATACACGAAGTTGTCCAGTTCCTTGTTCATGGCTTCCAGATGCAGGTTCTGGACACGAAGCTCTTCGTTCAGCTCCTGGATTTTGGTGGCTTCCCTTCTAAGGGCCGTGATTTCGTGGAAGACGAACATGTTGTAGGCGACACGAACGGGGCTGTCGAAGGGGTGCATTCGCACCTCGAAGATGCGCTCTTCTCCATCGATCTTGAGGGTGATTTCGGTGCGGGCAGGGCCTCGGGGTGGAGCCTTGCCCACGGGATCGTGAGCGGCGAACAACTCGGGCAGCCGTTTAACGGCGTCGGCTCCCGAGTCCAGTCCCATTTTGGCAAGCAGAGATTTGGCTTCCAGATTCAGGTAATGGACCTTGGAGAAGGTCTTGTCGAAGACCGCCACGGCGTCGGAGAGGTGGTCAAGCTGGTTTCCCAGCATGTGCTGTTCCAGGTCCAGGTTGGCCTGGTGGCGCTCCAGAACGATGCCGGCGTTGCGGGCGAACCAGACGCTCAGTTCCACGGACTCTCGGGGGAAGGCGTTGGGTTTGGGGGATGCCAGGCACAACACGGCCTCTATCCCACGTCGTGTGCGCACGTGGATGCACAGCAGCGAGGGGAAACGGGTGGCACGAAGCTCTTGCCCCCGGGCCCGACTGGGCAACACCGAGACGCTGGTGCCCTGGGAGCGAGCCCTAAGCAGCATCTGGCCCAGATGGGCATCCAGAACCTGCTTCATCTCTTTGTGCCAGGTGGTCGGAGCGTCCAATATCACCTTAGGAGCGTCCGATTCCATATAAGCGACGCCCACACAAACCCCAGGGCAAAGTTGCCCTACGCCACGAACCAGAGTTCGGAAGTAAAGCGGGCGGGTCTCACCCACAGAGCTGATGCCTTCCAGACTGAGGGTTAAGGTCCCCACGAGGGTCTGCAAGGAGTAAACGGTTTGGAGTCTTTGTTTTTCCAGGGCGTGGCCCACGGTGCGTCGCAAATCCTCGGCACTGGGCAAGGGTTTGGGCAGGTAGTCGTGCACATCCTTTCGCATGGCTTCCAGGACCAGGTCCACCGAGGTGTGGGCGCTCATCATCAGAAAAACGGTGCCAGGGGAAGCCTTTCGAGCTCTGCTGACCAGCGTGAAGCCGTCCATCTCGGGCAAACGAATGTCCACGATGGCCAGGTTCGGACGCAGCTCACTGATTGAATTGAGCGCTGCCAGGGCCTCGCTGCACTGGATGATGTGGGTGTGTCCATCATCCAGATACGTCGCGACCAACTCGCAGAAATCCGTTTCGTCATCCACCACCACGATGGAGGGCTGGGCAAAACTCTCCTGATGGGCGTCC
>CAYTWV010000614.1:0-2867 GCA_964442235.1 uncultured Myxococcales bacterium
TGTTCCACAATCAGACGAACCTCGAGTACGCCTACACCGTGGAAATCTTGAAGATGTTCATGGACTTGCAGGCCAGTCTGGAGGGCAAGGCCACGGTTCGTGTGGACATCGAAACCCAGCCTGAAGCGGCCGTGGTTACGCTGGACATGCGAGAGGCTCAGCAGTCGCCGACCAACTACATGACGGTTACCGTTGGCGCTCATCTGATCAAGGCGGTCAAGGACGGCTACGAGCAGTACGCTGGGTTCTTTGTTGGGAAGCGTGGCGAAGATAACAAGGCCGTGATCGTCCTGAAGGCGATTCCGGAGAAGGCGACCTTTGATGATCGGCTGGCTCGGGCTGCCGCTCAGTTGAAGGGCACAGCGGAAGCTGCGAAGCCTGATATGGTGGCGTTGCGGGACTTCCTGGGCGTGGACGAAGTGCTGATTATGCGTTCGTCGCTGGTGGGCGAGGACTACGAAATGGCGGGGTTCCACCTGCGTGCCGATCAGGTACAGCCGGTGAAGCGTTCGCTTACTCGAGACGCCAACCTGCTGTCTGCGGTGAAGGAGTTCCTGGCTGGCACCTTTGAGTCGTTCTACGGGATGCCGACTCGGGCCGAGGGTCTGGGCGGTCCGCCCATCGATCCCGCCGTGCTTCAGAAGGCAGGCCTGGGTGACCAGAATCTGCAGGTGTTTGACCCGGACAACCCGGTGTTCCCCACGGTAGACCGTGGTCCGGCGAAAGAGTCTCTGACCGACCAGTGGTGGTTCTGGACGGGCGTGGGCATCCTGGCAGCGGGCGCAGTGGGCGGCGTGGTAGCGCTTCTTACGAGCACGTCGGACAGCAAGGGCCCGACGGGCACCATTGAGATTCACCTTCCGTAAGTAGCCACTCTTCCGGGTTCACCGGGACGACTCTTTGGGGTTACCGGTAGCGCCACGGTACACGGTTGCACATCCCGCCGAATAGGCCGCCAGTGGCCCACGCAAAACCGTTGACGATGAAAAAGGTCTTTGGTAGGGTATGCCACCCGCATGGGTGTGGCAAGGTCTGTCACGACTTAGGACAAGGGAGTTACCGATGGCGAAATTCAAACCTGAGGATATCCGCAGTATCGTGTTTGCGGGTCACGGAGGGACGGGCAAGACTACGTTGGTGGACGAGATTTTGTGTGCTGCCGGTGTGACGAACCGCGTGGGCTCCGTCAAGGACGGGTCCAGTATCGTGGACGTTGCCGAGGACGAGATCGAGGCTCGGGCCAGCATCGATATTCATGTGCACTACTGCAACTTCGGTGGGAAGCTGTTCCAAGTGATGGACACCCCGGGGCGCAGCGACTTCGTAGGTCAGTATTTTATGGCCTTGAAGGCAGCGGACACCGTCGTGATCGCCGTGGACGCCTATACGGGCATCCAGGTTAACACCCGCAAGGTTTGGAAAATAGCCAAGGAAGAGGGCAAGGCGGTCGCCTTTGTGATCACCAAACTTGACCTTGAGAACGTGAACCTGAACAAGGTGCTTCACGCGTTGCGAGACACATTCGGTTCCCAGGTAGTTCCGTTGGTTGTTCCGGACACCACGGGGCCCGGCATCAGCAAGCTGATTCCCGTGCTCACGGGCGAAGGGGGCCTTGCGGCCGAGTATCAGGGGGCGCTGTCCGACGCCATCGCCGAGTGCGACGAAGAGTTGATGATGCGGTATCTGGACGGCGACGTGGCGCCTGCGGAGTTGAGCAGCCATATGGGCACAGCCGTGGCCAAGGGTACGTTGATCCCCGTGTTCATGTATGCCCAGAAGGGTTCCGTGGGTGTGAAGGATCTGTTGAACAACATCGCTGCGGTCTGCCCCTCGGGTGTGCTGGCGACCGTGCCGATTCTGAAGAAGTCGACGAATGAAGAGGGTGTTGAAGTCAGCACCGTCGAGCAGAAGAACGTGGAGCCCAACACCTTCGTGGCGCAGGTCGTGCGGGTCGTTGTGGACGAGCACAAGGGCCGAATGTCCGTGATGCGTGTCTTCTCCGGCCAAAACGTGGCTGGCGGCACGTTCTATAATGTCTCCAAGGGGCAGTCCGGCAAGTTTGGCAAGCTGTTCAAGTTCCAGGGCAACAAGCAAGACGAAGTGGACAACGTGGGCACCGGCGAATTGTTTGCGGCCGTGAAGGTGGATGGCCTGGACGTTGGCGACACGATCTCCGACGGGACGTGGAAGTTGGAACTGGCTCCGCAGCGCTATCCGGTCCCGATGGTTGCCATGGCCGTGAAGCCGAAGACCAGAGAAGACGAAAGCCGAATTTCGCAGGTTCTGCAGCGATTTGCGCTGGAGGATCCCTGCTTCCGGACCGACGTGGATCGCCAGACCAAAGAAATGCTGATTTACGGCATTTCCGAACTGCATCTGAACGTTCAGTTGGCCAGAATGTCCCGCCGTCACAGGGTGAACGTGGACATGAAGTTGCCCCGTATCTCGTACAGAGAGACCATCACGCGGGAAGTATCGGACTATTATCGCCACAAGAAGCAATCGGGCGGGTCGGGCGAATTCGCCGAAGTGCATTTCCGCATGCGTCCCTACACCAAGGGCGACAAGGAATTCAGCTTCGTGGATGCTCTTCACGGGGATAACGTGCGCCGCCAGTTTGTGCCTTCCGTCGAGAAGGGCTGCCGGTACATGATGGAGCACGGCGTGTTGACCGGTTCGCCGGCCATCCGAGTGGAAGTCGACTTCTTCGACGGCAAGGACCATCCCGTTGACGGGAAGGACTCTGCGTTCCAGAAGGCGGCTCGCGAGTGTTTCAAGAAGTGCTTCCTGTCCGCCGGGCCTGCTCTGATGGAACCCGTGGTGAATCTGGAAGTGACCATTCCCACGGCGTTTGCCGGGGACATTTC
>CAYTWV010000615.1:0-2866 GCA_964442235.1 uncultured Myxococcales bacterium
CCGACGCCCCGGTTGCCAAGGACCCAACGCCCGGCAAGGCCGCTGGGTTTGATGACGGCTTCGGCGACCCGCCCGACGCCCCGGTTGCCAAGGACCCAACGCCCGGCAAGGCCGCTGGGTTTGATGATGGCTTCGGCGACCCTCCCGACGCCCCCGCAAAGGCCGTTGAGTTCGACGATGGGTTTGGGGACCCGGCGGACCGGGCCAAGCCGGCCAAAGGCGTTGCCCACACCGGCGCGGCTGCAGGGCCCACGGAGGAAGCCACGGCGGGCGAACAGGACGACGGGTTTGCGCTGCCCACAGAGCAGGAAGTCAAAGAGAAGTATGGACTCGCCTCTTTCTCGGAGTACGAGCAGAGCGTTGACGGGACCGTCATCGCATTTCACATTTATCCGAGTTTTTCTCCATCTGATGTAGCCAAGTCGAGAGAGCTTCTGTCTTATATAAATTCTGCTATTGATGAAATGAATCTAGCCTCGTATAATTCCGATATGGAGTATGCACTCGAGGGAGACTATCACAAGAAGATCGAGGAGATCGATGTCCTCTACTCCGATCTCGCTTATTCAACCATCTCTGCCTTGCTACTAATACTTGGGATGATCTCCTTTTTCTTCCGCAGACCCCGAATCGTCCTCTTCGCTTTCCTGCCGCTGGTCGCTGGTCTTTCCTGGACACTAGGGTTTGCCTATGCCTTCATGGGCTACTTGAATCTCATTACTGCATTCATCTTTGGTGTTTTGTCTGGCCTTGGTGTCGAATACTCAATGCACGTTGTTGGACGTTATATCGAGGAACGAAGAAGGGGGCTTGCTCCCCCTGACGCCGCCGTGGAGGCATTGGTGAAGCTAAGCCGAGCCATGGTTGGCAGCGTCATCATGACCTCTTGCGGCTTCCTGGCACTGATGGTTTTTGACTTCCGTGGGTTCTCCCAGTTTGGAGCCATAGCGGGAGTTGGCATTCCACTGTGCCTTTTTGTTGTGTACCTCTTCTTCCCGCCCATGGTCGTCATCTTCAACCGAATCTGGGCCGAGAAGCCCTACCCGGTACAGGCCGCAAATGCGAACTCCGCCACTCTGTTCGGATCCAGCCGACGGGCGATCGCGGTGCTTTGCGCTGTAGGTGTCGTAGCGGCCATCATGTTGCCCGGCATTGCCAAGGTCGATTTTGAGCCGAACATGAAGAAGGTCATGACTCCCAGCACGGAGAATCAGCGCGCTGAAGTCATGAAGAAGTATCGCAAACAGGTTTCCAAGGCATCTGCCTCCCCCGTCGCCCTTCTGACGGGCTCCTGCGAAGAGACCAAGGTGGTCCATGAGTACCTCCGGGACAACCAGGCCAATTACTCTCGCTTGGAGAGCTTCACCTCTCCCTATACCTTTGTGCCCGAAGACCAACAGGGTAAGAAGGAGATCGTGGATCGCATGCGAGAGCGCCTCCAACGAAAGCTGGGGGCCCTCAAGGGGAAGGACCTGGAAGACGCCAAGGAGGCCATGCCCTATCTGTCGCCGCAGCCGTTCACGGTCGATGAGTTGCCTGACTGGGTGAAGAAGAAATTCACCGACCGGGACGGCAACTTTGGAACTTTCCTGGTTCTGGGCGCTCGGGGGAACAAGGCCAACGCCTTCGACGTGGGAGAGATCACCAAAGAGCTCGACGACATAATCGTTGCTGGCACAACGTACCACACTTCTGCCAGTTACTACATTCTTAAAGACGTCTACGACATCGTGCGACAGGAAGGGCCGATGGCGCTCTTGTTGGCAGCGCTTGCAGCTTTGATCACGGTGATATTGGACTTCAGAAAACTGTCGGAGGCGCTCATAGCGTTCTTCCCTGTGTTGTTGGGAGTGGGGTGTTTTGTCGGGTTCATGGGTTGGATGGGTGAAAATTTCACAATGTTCAATATGATTATTCTTCCTTCTGTGTTTGGCACAAGCATAGATACGTGTACTCACGTCTTGCATCGACTCCGCGAGGAGGGGCCCGAGAACGCAGGGCTCATAGCGAACACAACCGGCGCCGCCACCTTCCTGGGGGCCATGACCAACACCTTCGGATTTGGCACCCTCGTCGTGGCCACCAATCCGGGACTGGCCAACATCGGAAAGCTGGCTCCCATCGGCCTCCTCACCTGTTGGATCCTCTGTCTGACCGTTTCGCTTTCGTTCGGCTATCTGCGAGGGATTTGGGAAGGAAAGCGCCGCAACGCCTGAGAGCCGGGAATCCGGCCCCACAACTCCGGGCTACTGAGCCTGTTGTGCCTCCCCGGAGCGACGGATGGACGGAGAGTCGGCACGCTTGACCCGGTTCAGAGATGGGACTATATTCGGACCAGGATTTGGTATCGCTTTGGGAGGTAACCCCATGAAGAATCTGGTCGTGTCCGAGGACATCATTCCCATCGGGGAGTTCAAGAAGCACGCTTCCCAGCTATTCCGGCGGGTCAAGGAATCGCAGCGTCCCATCCTGATCACTCAGAACGGTTCGCCTGTCAGTGTCATCATTTCCCCTGAGGACTATGACCGTATCTGTCAGCGTTCGAGTTTCATCGCTTCCGTGGAGGAAGGCCTGCGAGAGTCCGAGGCGGGGAACGTGCTGTCTGGCGAAGAGGTTCGTCAGGAGCTTGATGAAGCATTTGGTCCCGTCAGAAAGGAGAGGACCCCATGAAGGTCCGCTGGACTCGGCGCTAGCGAGGCAGGATGGTGCCAGAGCTTGGTCGCCGAGACGTTCGGGAGTTGATTGAGGGCAACTACCGAATCGTGTACCGAATCCTGGACGATGCGGTTGACATGCTTACCCTCTTTGAAGGTCACAAGCCGTTCGATGGGCCCGAGCATCCAGATAGGTAGAGCGGATCTGGGCG
>CAYTWV010000616.1:0-2206 GCA_964442235.1 uncultured Myxococcales bacterium
GAGGATCAGAATTTCTGCCGAGGGGTAAGAGTGCAGGAAGGGGCGCAGTGCGTTCTTGAAATCAGGGATGCCCGTGGGATGTGCTGCCGATGCCGACGGGAAGAACTGGACGTCGACAAAAACGAACTCGTATTGGGGAGCAGCCGGGGCGTCTGGGCGAAAAGCCTCTTCGACGTCGATGGACATTTCCGAGAGGAGACTCTTCTGAATGCTTCCCGCTTCGTCACGGTTGGGGGTGATAACCAGGCCTCGGGCCACGTTCTCTCCTGCAGAAGAAGGGAGTGCTTCCTGCTTCTTCCTGTATGTGGTGTGCGTGCGCCTGTCAACCAGAAGCGTTCGAAGTGAGGTGCCTGGGGCCACAGGGGCAGAATGGGCCGACGAGATTGATTGACATGGGACCAACGGAGGGCATAGTCTTTGGTCATATCATCTTGCTTGCAAATTCAGGGTTCGCAGTAGTTGCCGCCCAGATGGGCAAATGGGTGCGATTCCTGACAGAGGAGCAGCCAGAATGCTCGAGTTCCTAGCCGGAGAGAGCGATTATGTTTCGGCCATAACAGGGCTCGTATTTGCTCTTTCAGCCTTGGCCGTTTTGTCATTAAGACAGCTTCGATTGCAGAACATTGCCTGGGGTTGGCTTGCGGCATATCTAGCCATTCAGTCGGCCGAGGCCTTGCTCGATGTGGTTCTTGCGGTGGCTCTGCCTGATTCGTCGCTGGTATTGGCCGGACGCCTGTTTTTTCGGGCGGTTTCGAATGTACTGCTGCTTGAGTTTTGTCGACAAGGGTACCAGCGACTTGGTTTTAGGGTCCCTGGTCCCTGGGTGCTGTTCGTGCCCGTTGTGGTTGTGGGTTTTGGAGCAACCGGCGGATTGACCACGATGGACGCAGCGGTCTTTTTGTTGCTTGGGTCCCCGGCAAAGATTCTGGGCGGGGTTTTGTTGTGTTTGGTCGCTCGGTCCGAATTTGTTTATGGGCGCTGGCTCAGGTCTGCCGGGGTTGTGCTGATTCTACTGGTCTTGCCAAGCCTTTGGCGCGTGGTGTCCAATACGGTGCTTCCCGAGGTACGCTTCACGCCGGATTGGGTCCCGAAATCACGGGTCATTCCGGCAGATTTAATGAAGTGTCTCCTTGCGGTTGTGTTGGATTTCAGTATCTGGTCGTTTGCTCGAAAGGTGCGGATCGCCCGGTTGCCGGACCCCTCGTTTGAGGGATTCCGAAGTGGTGCCCGAGTGGCGCTGGCGGCCCTGATTGGCATCATGGTCGCCGGCTGGCTGGTGACGTTCTACCTGGGTACCGTAGCAAAGCACGAGAAGACCGCCCAGGTTGTGCAACTGGCATCGGCTTCGGCCAGCACTTTTTCGGCTGAACTGTTCCTGCCGCTGGCGGGTTCCGTGTCGGACCAGGACAATACCAGTTGGAAAGAGATCCAGCGGCATTGCCAGGGCATCGGGGATGCGGTGCCGCAAATCCGTTATGTGTATGCGTTTGGGCGTCGGCTCTCGTCAGGCCACCTCTTCTTTTTTGTGGACACCGAGCCCAATGTTGCTGCCGAAGGACATGGAGTAGAACCCACGGCGACCCCTGGGGATCTTTATCTTGATCCCGCAGCATCACTCTTTTCCAAAGTATTTCAGTCCGGCAAACCCGTATCCCTGGGGCCATATCGTGATAAGTGGGGGTCGTTCATTTCGGCCGGTGCGCCCATCAAAGGCCCAGATGGCGAGGTTGTGGCCATCCTTGGCATCGATGTGGACGCTGGCGAGTGGGTGCGTACGGTGGGCATGCAGAGGCTGGCCCCCATCTTGTTGACCTTAGCGTTGGCGCTCATGGTGGCGACGCTCTTCAACGGGTTCCAACGTAGGCTGGAGGACCAGCGCCGGTTAGCGTTTTCCGAAAGCTCGTTACGTACGGTATTCAGCCACGTCAACGAAGCCATCATTGTTCACGACGCTCGTGGCACCATCATTGACGTAAACAAGCGCATGCTGGAGTTATGGGGATTGTCTCGGGACCAGGCCTTGACAGCGTCCATCATCGAAGATCTCAGTTCTGCCGAAACCCATCAGGGGTCCCTGCCGCGAATCTGGGAAAACGTCATGGCCGGAGAGGAAGTGCATCTGGAGTGGCATTGCCGCAAGCCCACTGCCGGGGGCGAATTCCTGGGTGAACTCTTTATGACCCGAATGGACCGGTCGGACGGACCG
>CAYTWV010000616.1:2216-2849 GCA_964442235.1 uncultured Myxococcales bacterium
TATCCGCCGGCCCGTGCCTTGCTGGATTTCGGCGACGTACCGGTCATTGTCTCGACTGTCCGCGATGTGACACAGCGCAAGAGCGCCGAGGTTCAGTTGAAGCTTGCCATGGGCCGGGCCGAAGCGCTGGCCGAGCGGGCCGAACAGGCGAATCGTGCAAAAAGTGCCTTCCTGGCCAACATGTCCCACGAAATCCGTACTCCGCTGAACGGTGTTCTGGGCATGACTCGCTTGTTGCTGGACTCGGGCATTTCAGGTCAGACTAGGGAGTACGTAGAGATTGCGAACAAAAGTGGGGAGCATCTGCTTCAGGTTCTAAATGACATCTTGGACTTTTCGAAAATTGAGGCGGGCAAACTGGTGGTGGACCAGGTCGCATTTGACTTGGCTGCAACCATCGAGGACGCCGCAGCAGCGCTGGGCATGCGCATTCTTGGCAACGGCGTGGACTTTGCCTGTGTGATTCACTCGGGCGTTCCCGAGGCGGTGCAGGGCGGTCCCGTTCGAGTTCGGCAAATCTTTGGCAACCTGCTTGGAAACGCATCTAAGTTGACCCAGAAGGGCGAGATTGTTGTCGAGGTCAGCCGTGTGGGTGCCCCCGAGGTGGACGTGGCCACGGTGCGGGTCACGGTC
>CAYTWV010000617.1:0-2844 GCA_964442235.1 uncultured Myxococcales bacterium
GGTACAAAGGCACTCTCTGGCTGGCCGACCGCCTGTATAACATGCTTTCCGAACGCCGATATCTGGGATGAGCCTGTCTGACCAGTCCGGGCCCTCACAGCCGGGAACCGCAGAGGGGCGGTGGGACTCACCGGAACAGATCTGCCTCTATCTGGCCAGACACTTGCAAGACCAAGGGAAACAACTGAGCGCCCGAGTGTCGTTTCGGCCCGACGGTATCCTGGTGTTTCAGTTTCTGTCAGGGAAAGAGAAAGCGCTGCTGTTCCTGGTGGTGGGTCGCTTTGGCACCATGGGAAAACGAACTCCGTTTGGAACCTTGTACGCTCCGCTGCCAGGGGCACAACTCTTGAATGAGCGGCTGATCGAGCACACGGCGTCTTGTCTGCAGGCGGCCTTCCCCGATGACCCGCCGGTTTGGCTTCGAAAAGCCAACGAAGGCATCAAGACGCTGGGATGGGGTTCCGAGTTTCTGTCCGAGTTCTGCCGGGACTTGCTGAAGCCCGGGGCAACGTTCTGGGGCATGCAGCGTTTGCGCCGGGTCTTTTTTGAACTTCCTCGAGATCTGGTCCTGGAGTTCGAGGGTCCTGAACCGTTTGAATTGAGACTGGCTCCGTCCGACCCCGGCTTTCAAGGCACGGTGGTGGGCCACTATGGCCCCCTGACCTTGTCCGCGCCCGATTCCGGCCTGCTTCGCAACCAGTTGGTGAACTACGTCGGGTACGCATGCTCGTTGCAAATCCCGGCCGATGCAACGTTGGACGAATACGAGATGAACCAGGCAGACTGGGACCGAGTGGTGGGAGATGGCCTCAGCGAGGACGCCTTCCTGCTCAACGGATTCCGCTGCGTAGACGAGACGTACAAAGCACTGCTTGGGGCCTCGGGCAACATCGCCCTGGTCGGGATGCTGGATCGGGAGTGCGCCAACTACTTCAGGTGGCTGACGGGCCCCACCGAAGAATCCCACTTCGACTTGTGGCACATCTGGCCAAACCGCAACACCGTGAAGGCTTACAGTCTGGTTGACCTTGGAGACCAAGGCGTTCTGGGCAACGCATGGGAACAAAAAAGCGATGAGGTGCTGCGCCGGGTTCTGGATTCCCGTCCGGATCTGGTGGTGGTGCAAGGTGGATGTGTGGCCGAATTGATGGGCGAGTCGGTGAAGAACAGCCTGCATCGGGTCTTGCAAGGCGGGCCCATCCCAGTACCCATTGTGACCCTGGACACGTGTCTGGACAAAAGCGACGGATATGGCCAGTTCTGGAGTGATTTGCTCAAGGCGACCTCGCAGCAGACTGGCGAAATCGAGGCTACCGCCGTGAACCTTGTGGGTTACGGGCATGCAGGCACCCCCGGCTACGAACATCTGCTGCGGCTGATAACCCTGGCGGGTGCTGCGTCGGTCCACTCGCTTCTGCCCACGTTTGATACACAACGTCTGGCTCAGTTCCGACGTGCTGCGTTGACCGTGGTCTATCCCAGTGCACATGTGACAAGCGCTTTTGCCCTGGCAAGAGAGTCCTGCCGCGGCACGGTTCTGTCATTGGATGCCCCGTGGGGAGTTGAACCCACGTTGCGGTGGCTGCGAAATCTCCGAAATGCGTTGGGCGCGGCGGATTGGCCCTGGGAGCTTGAGCAGGAGATTGCCCGCCAATGGCCCCAATCCACGTGGCACTCTCTTCAGAGTGAGGCGACTTCCCACAGGATTGCCTTCGTGGCCTCCACGGCCACTCTTCTGCAACCTGGTTCTGCCGTTCGGCATGGCCTTCCGCTGCCAGGCTTCTTCAAAGAGATGGGGTTTGGCTTGGACGTGCTGGTAATGCCCTCTCGCAAAGGCACGTCGCTGCAACTTCCGCCCCAGGTGCTGGAGCAGTGGGGCTGCGGACCTGAAAAGACCGGCGAGCCAACAGGGATCGGTGGCACAAGGTTGATTCACTCCAACCCGGGGGATTCGCGGGCCACGATTCTGGCCCGAACCGACGCGGCAGTGGTCTATTCGGAGTGGGAGGGGGACGAACGAATCCTGCAGGCGGGCAAACAGCCCGTCTCGCCCACGGATTTTCGGATGGGCATTGCCGGGGCTCTGTATAACCTCCGATTCCTGCTAAGCCTGTGTTCTCTGCAACACCGCCAAACCAAGGCCCCAGCGACCCAAGAGGCCCCCAAAAATGCCTGAACACCTGACAACCACCGCCACCTTCCTGGACGGAGTGCTCCTTGTGGCCAACGCCATTCCCGATTTGGTCGTGGTCGTGGACAGCCCCGATTGCGGCGACGGAAAGGTGGGACGTGTTGGCATTCGCCAGGACGTGCACTCCACGCTGAATGCACCCGGCCTGGCCTGCCGATATCAGACCACGGGGTTGCACTATGTCGACATGACCCTGGGCACCGGGCAGAAGGTGTTGGACAGGACACGAGCGACCCTGGCCGCATTAAAACCCGCTGCCATTCTGGTAACGGCCGGAAGCCCCATTCAGTTGACCGGAGAGTGCCACGACCTGGCCATTCAACAACTGCGTCAAGAGTTCTCGATTCCCATCTTCTCAATCCCCTCACAATCTCTGTCCGGAGACTTTCTGGGTGGCTTCGAGGCGGCTTTGACGGCGCTGGTCTCCGCACTGCCGTGGAACCCCAAAGCCCAGGTGCAACCCGGGACTGTGGGAATCGTCGGATTGCCCTTCGAACGTAATGAACAGGATCATCTCGGCAACGTGCGGGAACTTGAGCGGCTTTTTTCTGCGGTGGGAATCCGCCTGATAGCGCCCCTGCCTTCGGGACGCCCCCTTGCCGACTATCGTAATCTGGAAACGGCCGAACTGCTGATGGGCTTCCCCCACGGCA
>CAYTWV010000618.1:0-1399 GCA_964442235.1 uncultured Myxococcales bacterium
GTTCAGTCAGCGGAGTGCGTTATGCAGGCGGCGCCAACCACGCTGACGTTGTGTTCTACACCGTGGCGGGAGGCGGACACACCTGGCCGGGCGGCAAAGCCATGCCAGCCTTCATTGTTGGAAAGACTACAAAGGACGTGGATGCCACCCGGTTGATGTGGAATTTCTTCCAGCAGCATCCCATGACCAGGTGATGCGGAATGGAACTGGCGCTGGGGAAGGTGAGGATGGCATTCAGGTTGGTTTTGGTTGTCGGTTTAGGAGATTGGCTTTTGAACTGGCGCGCTGGAAATCAAGGCTTGAGCAAGTGGTGCCGATAAAGTGTTCATGACGTTAGCTCCTCCAAGCGTGCATATGGATCATCTGGGGATTTGTACATCCTCAGAAGCGATCCAAGGCGTCTTGCTGTCTGAAGGCTCCTGCTCATGAAGACCCCGGGGTTCATGTTCTGCTTTGTGGCTGGCGTCGGCGTTGGCTTGCTGCTTTGGATCGCAATCAAACCTCCCCGCAATTGGACCAAAACAATCGAGTGCTTTCTCGCAACAACAATCCTGTTGATAATTGGAGCAATCGCGCTTCCCAATTTTGTTTCCGCCACGAGTGCCACTTGCCACTCTTCCTGCGTCCGCAACTTGAAGCAAATCCAGGGAGCCAAGGCAACATGGGCCATCGAATTCAAGAAGGCATACACAGAGGTTCCCAAAGCAGCCGACCTCTTTGGTGAAACGAACTACATCCGCATTGAGCCCACGTGTCCAGCGGGCGGCACATACACCTGGGGAGCGGTGCAGGATAATCCCACTTGTTCGATTGGGGGAGTTGGGCATTCCTGGCCTAGTCCTCCCCAAGAAAGTTCACGCACTTCCATGAAAGCGCGCATGGCTTTGTGTTTCAGCGCAGGTTTTGGGGCGGTGCTTGTGGCGGCTCTGCTGCGTCAGACTGTCAGGATGAAAGGGGCGCGAAGCATCTTGAAGCGTGGAGCTTGGTGAAGATGAATACAGACTGTTTCAGCTTCTGCTTTGTGATCGGCGCTTGCTTTGGGTTGCTCCTCTGGAAAGCCCTGCAACCTCCGCGGGCCTGGTCCGGAGCTATCATCTGTGCCTTGGGAGCCATGTGCCTGGCCATCATCATGGCAATGATGATGCCCGTTTTTGTTGTCGCGCGTCCAACGGGGCACCCCAATCTCTGTCTGGCCCAGCTAAAGCAGCTCTTGGGAGCCAAAGAAACGTGGGCCTTGGATTTCAAGAAGGCCGGCACGGAAGTTCCGATGCGTGCCGATCTTTTTGGCGACACAAACTACATCCGAGTTGAGCCGACTTGTCCGTCGGGCGGAACCTATACATTGGGAGCCGCGCGGGAGAAACCGGTTTGCTCGATCGGAGGACCAGGACACAGCCTG
>CAYTWV010000618.1:1409-2842 GCA_964442235.1 uncultured Myxococcales bacterium
CCGCATAAAGAAAGGGAAATGCCTTCGATGACCGTCCCGGCAGCTCTAGGCTTGGTCACTGGGACAGTTGCAATGTTCGCCTGCACTATGGGATTGCAGGCGTTCTTGAGGATGCTAAAGAAAGCTGGGCAGGGAGGATCAAACTTGACGATATGAGCTTGCTCGCTACCCCTGAGTGGGAAGGCACCAGTCCCCCGCCATTCCGACAATCTCCTCTGGCCGGATCGGGTATGGTAGGAAGCCTTGCTGGTTCCCAACAAGGCCCCCACTACAGCTTTACCCGCCCAGCTTTTGGTGATGGTTCTTCTGAGCGGTGGAGTGGAACTCCGGTTTCTTTTGCTTGGTGCCTATCGTGCCCAGCGCTTCTTCGAGGAATCGGGTAGCCATTTCGCAGTCCGGTCCTTTGAAGCCCACTGCGTCGATTTGCACCTGACCTTGGGGGGAGATGATGATTTCGATGGTTCGTTTCATGGTGTTGTTGATTTCTATTCGACCTGCACCCGAATCCCTTTGCCGGCGGTGCAGAGTTTACAGGTGGTTGCGTCGTGCGTGCTGTCCCAACTCAGAGCGCCGTCTACTGGATCAACCTGAACGGATTGGTGAACGACTCTGGTGAGGATGACGTGTTTCATGTTGGTCTTCGAAGTTCAGGCTTGGATGACGAGTTTGATCTCGCCGTTGGGTTTGTTGTTGCGGGTGACGAGATGCCCTTTCCTGCGCGCTTCCTTCATCGCCTTGTGGACGGCGTAGAGTTGCAGGAGCTTGCCGTAGTTGGGCCCGACTTCCTGCTCAACATGGCCAGCGTAGAGGTCAGCAGTGAGGCCAAACGACTGGTCGGGTTGTTTCTGAACGGCGATGTCATACGGACCTTTGAGTTGGATCACGTAGTCGCCAGGTGTTGATGCGTTGTAGTAGCCCCGTGCCTGTGCTTCTTCCAATACGGGCAATCCGAGTTCAGCGCAGGCGGTTTTCAGGGCATCGATGTCCTTGATTTGGGTTTTGATGGTGGTGAAGTGTGACATGTTGTTTTGGGGTTGTGGTTGAGGTTGGACGTGACAAATGGGCCGAAGAGGATTCAGTATTGGCCCATGAAGCTTTCAAGACGTGATTTTCTGAAGGCCACGGCTTCGGCTGCGTTGTTCTTGGGCTGGGACTTGCGGGCGGCTGCGGTTTCCCAACTGCGGATTGGCGTATGCGCAGACCCCCATCAGGACATCATGCACGACGCCGAGGACAGGTTGCGTCGGTTCATTGAGATAGCGAAGCAAGAGCGCTTGGATTTCATTATTCAGTTGGGGGACTTCTGCCGGCCGTATGAGAAGAACCGCCGTTTCTTGGCGATCTGGGAGGAGTTCTCAGGCCCGCGCTTTCACACGCTGGGCAACCATGACAACGACGGGGGTTTCAAGTGGCCACAGGTTCTGGAGTTCTGG
>CAYTWV010000619.1:0-2829 GCA_964442235.1 uncultured Myxococcales bacterium
GCCTTGGAGATGCTGACCCCCACAAACGCAAAACGGATTCCTCGGACCTTGAAGATCACGGGCTGTGTGGCTTCCTCAAGGTTAAGCCCCACCCCGGCATACCAAAGGCGGCCCTTCTTGACCTCTTTGGCCAAAGTGGCCATCCACTTCAGCGTCTCCCGGATGCCCTCTTCGCCGTAGTCAATGATGTGGTTGTTCGCCAGCGTCATCAGGTTGAAGCCCACCTTCAGCAGTTCGCGGACTGCGTTGGGATGGGTGCGGAAGTTGTAGGTCTTGTCTGCCGGCGGAATGTCGTTTCGATCCATTACCGTCGTTTCGAGGTTGCAGAAGTTGATGTCGCCATCGATGTACGGGGCGATGCGGTGCAGCGGCTCGGTAAACGGCACCAGTTTGCCCCAAAGCAGAATGCCGTCGGCCTTAACCAACTCACGGTGGCGGTTCAGGTTCACGTCCCCCACGGCAACCAGGGTGACCACACGCTCCTTGGCGGCCACGGTCACCGAGGTCAGCAGCAGTCCCAAAAGCAAGAACCCACATTTTGCGGAAAAGAACGCTCGACTCACGTCGACCTCCAACACCGGAAAAAACGGAAAGCCTGGTGCAGTGCTACAGACCGGTCTTCTTCTCCAGCGACATGCCGCCGGGGTAGCCGTACGAAACGTCGTTGTCGTACCCATAAACGATAACCCCTACCTTGGCATCTGACGAGAGGGTGTGGACGCCATCGTTCACCAGGGTCGAATAGACGCTGAAGCCACTTTGGCCAATGAGTTGGAACTGGTTACCGGGGATCACCACCCCGTCCAGCTTCACCTCGGTGGCCGTGGTGGGCGCAATGATGTTCACATAATCTTTGACGTAGGCGTCGGGCGTCAGGAAGACATAGTCCTCCAGGAACTGCTCCGCCGGCACCACCAGAATCAGGCTGGGATCGCCGATGGGTTCGCAATACTTGTCGCCCAGACCGTAGTCCTCGCATGAATGCCCCGACGGGCAACTGGACGCCGTCGTGCACGAGGGCGGCATGCAAGAATAGTCCCAATCGTCGCAGACGTAGTTCGGCGGACAATCCGAGTTGTCCATGCAGAAGTCCATGTCGGGGGCGTTCAGAATTTCGTAACTGGAAGCCAGGAACTGCGCAACCATGATGGGTTGTGTCGCCTGGATCTCCAAGTTCTGATTGGTCTTGAACGAATAGGCGTCCCCGGGCTGCAACACGGGAATGTTCCCCACCGAGGGCTTCACCGTCACCACCGTATCGGGATAGGCCGCCACGATTCGGACGTGGTCTTTCTCCATCCAGCGCTGGAACGAACGGGTCACAAGATAGGTCTTGCCCCAGGCATCCACGGGGGCCATCTGCTGTTCCATGTGGTCCGCGCAGCACGCCTGTTCCGTGTTGCTGGCTTCGTGGCCCGAATAGACCACCACAGGAGCCGTTGCCTTAATCTTGGTCCCGGTCATGTCTCCCATGGCGTCGTCGCATTCCAAGTTCAGCACTTCGCCCTGGTTCAACGTGATCGTGAACGACTGACCGGCGTTGTAGCTGTTGATCCCGGAGCCGGCCAAGGTCTTTGCGGATGGGGTGATGGTGACCTGCGTAGGTGTGGGCGCCGTACCCACCACCGTCACAAACCCACGAAAAGTCAGACCCCCGGCCTGAGGATAGGACATTGCGTAATACTCGGTCCCTACACTGGGAACGGGCAGAAGGACCGAGGCATCATTGCTGAACACGCCTTCGTTGGACAGCGGGTTGAACTGGTACACCGTGATGGGTTGCGTCGAGGTAACCTTAAACGCCTTCATGGACTTTTCGGTGTTGTTCACGCCCCAGGTGGCAGGAAGCTCAAACTTATGCAACGAGCCGGGGGCAACTTGTGCCGTTTGAACGGTTCCGTTGGGAAGGGTCACGGTGACCGTCGCTGCTGCATCCTTGGACGTGTTGGACGCGATCACGGCGTATTGAGCGCCCGCCGCATCATAGGTTCCGTTCGCATCGCTGACGTACGCGTTGTCCAGGTCCACGGCCCAAAACTCGCAGCCGGCGTTGGTGTTCTGCTTGATATCCGTCGCACACGGACTGATGCAAGTGCCCATCATGCACTTCAAGCCCGATGTCGCACAATCCTGGGTCTGCTCCCAACCATTCCCCTGCATATTGCAGGCATATGCCAAGGTGCCTTCACACTTCTTGGCTCCCGGATGACAGACCATACACTGCCCGCCGAAACACGACTGACCTTCCGCACACGTCTGAGTCACTTCGTATCCGCTACCACTTGAATTACATTGAATTACTTGATTCTCCTTGCAGGCCACTTCATTAGGCTTGCACTCCAGGCACTTTCCGGCCATGCAGATGTTCGCACCACACGCCACAATCTGAGCCGTGGGATTCATCCCGTCCGAAGAGCAGACGTGGATCTCGTTGCCTACACATGTGGCAGCGTCGGGGATGCAGACTCGGTTGCTGCACTCCCCATCAAGGCAGTACTGCATTCCCGTCGGGCACTGCTCGTTCAGGATGCACTCGACGCATACCGCCCTGGAGGGGTGGCAATAGGGGGTGTCCCCCCCGCAATGACCGTCCGACTTGCACACCACGCATGTCCGTGTCCCCAAGTCGCACACCGGCAACTCCGCAGGACAGTCCTGAGACCCATTACATGCCACCGGAGCAATATCGCTGCCCGAATCCTCGGGGGCCAAATCGAAGAGGCCGCTCAGGTCCAACTCGGTGCTGGTGTCCTTGTCGTCTGTCCCGCCACATCCCGCTACCAAACCCAACGCAAGCGCCAGTACCGCCCAGCCTTGCCTCAGTCTATT
>CAYTWV010000620.1:0-2819 GCA_964442235.1 uncultured Myxococcales bacterium
TGGAGACCCTTCATCAGACCTGCTCGGGCAAGGGCCTGCGCATCGAAACGCTTGATCTGTCGATTCCTCAGAACAAGGCTCTGGCCCGCAAAATGGGGGTCGTGGGGACTCCGACCTTGATCTTCTTTGACGACCAGGCCAACGAGGTTGCAAGACTTGTCGGAGCACAACCCATCGAATCCCTGCACCAGGCCGTTGCCGTGCTGATGGGAGAACAGTGCGCTCAGTTTTCCAGGATTCCGCTCTAGGAAGACGCTACTTTGTCCCGATGACCTTGTTTCCAGGCCCCATGAACAACACCCGAGGATTGATGGGCTTGTCCGACATGGCAAAGGCCATGATGATGACCACTTCGCCCTCTCCAATCACCTTGGCCGCTGCCCCGTTCATCTCGATGCGGCCGCTGCCGGCCTCTCCGGTGATCACGTAGGTAGTCAGTCGTTCACCCGTGGTGGAAGAAGCCACCAGGACCTGCTCGCCTTCCCAAAGGTCGGCCTGATGCATCAGGTCAAGCGGGATAGTGATAGAACCAATATAGTCGACACTCGCCCCGGTGATCGTGGCGTGGTGTAGCTTCGATTTCAATAGGATACGCTGCATGCTCCCCTCTGGCGGCCCGCATGATATAAACCGCGACGCCCCGAATTGCAAGCCAGACTGAGCGCCCCCCCCTGATTGCGAGCCCGGATGGCGCTACTCAGCCTTACGGATTCGGGCCGTTTCCGCCCGATTTCTTGAAGAGTTCGTCCTTGATAGACTCAATCAGGGCCTTCAACTCCTTGACCTTCGCCGCTTCTTTCACAGAGAGATCGGTCCGCTCGTGAGGGTCCTTTTCCAGATCGTAAAGCTCGACCCAGTGGCCACCCTTTTTGCAGGTCTTAAGGACCGAGTGCGGGCAAATATCGTCCTTGGGGGTGTGCCAGATCAGCTTCCATTTCCCTACCCGCAAGGCTCGGGCATTCCATCGCTCGGCGTAGACTGGAATCTCGGGCAGCGCCGTTCCCTGGGTCAAGGCAGCCCCCAACGACCGGCCTGACATCTGGGCCGGAATGGGCAAGCCGTTCATCCCCAGCATCGTGGGCACGATATCCGTGTGCGATACCGGGGTCTTGACGACCTGAGGTTTAATGACGCCTGGAAGCGAGAAGATCATGGGCACATGGATCTCCTCATTGTAAAGGGTCAGCCCGTGCAATTTGGCGCAGCTTTGCTGCTGGGCCTCCGAGCGGCACTGATGGCGCCCATCCATCACTTCGCCGTGATCCGCCGTCAAGATCACGATAGTGTTCTTGTCCAGCCCCGTCTCTTTCAACGCATCCATCAACATGCCCACGTGCCTGTCCACCCAACACGCTTCACCGACGTAACGGGCATCAAACATCGGATCGGCCCCTTTCAACGCCTTTCGGGCAGCTTCCACGCAGTCGGCCGGCGGATTGTAGGGCTGGTGCGGTCCCAGCAGATTCAGTTGGGCGAAAAAGCGTTTGTCCTTGTTCTGCTTCACGAAGTCGATGACGGCCTTGGTCAGCAGCGGATGGTCCACCTGATCCTTCTGGCAGTCCTGGACAATATCGAACCCCGGATCCACTCCGTAAATGTAATCCGCAAAATAGAGATGGTTGTTCACGGCCGCCATGGTGATGAACCCGGCTTTGTGCAGCAGGCGTGTGACATACGGAGGCTTGGAGCGGTAGAACTCGGGACGTCGGTCCTTTTTGTTCCACCACAAGGCGATAAAATTCCCCGACCGGGCATGGGTGCCCATCAGCAGGATGTTCATGGACATCAGCGTAGTGTTGGCAGCGCTGGTGCCCCAGATGAAGTCGGTTCCCCCTTTGGCCAGGGCATCAATTCGGGGCGTCACCGTGGCAAATCCCGTTCGGGCAGCACCCACCACGTCGCCACGCAAGGCATCCACCACGATCATGATCACGTTGTAAGGCGGAGTCTGCGCCGTACGGGCCTTCTCGATACGGGGGTCCTGCCAGATCAGATGGCAGCCGCCATGTTTCGGATTTTCATAACTGGAGGTCAACACAAGGCCAGTACAGGCCGCCGGGGCCGTGCCCGTCACGCCTGCAGGCCAGGCCTTCAGGTTGCCCAACTGCCCCGAAGCCACCTTGCCCTCCCAAATCACCTTCTCGCCAGCCCCGGACTTGCACAATGCCTTGACGACAACCGACTTGCCCACGGGCCCATACACAAGCGGAATGCCCGCAAAACGCTCCCCCGACGCCACGGCCACAGGCAGGGTCACTTTTGTCCCCACCGGCACAACCAGCGCCTCTCGCATGTCCCGCCACTTATTGGCCCCGTTGTATAGCAGAACCCGCCGGTGCCACCCTTCCATGCCCTTGGGTGCATCCGAATGCCAATACGGCTGAAAATTGCGACCGTTGGCGATGGGTTTGCCGCCGGCGGGAACTTCCACCGTGCCAGAACCCAACATGTCCAACACGTGAACCACGGTTCCCGCCCCATCTGCTGCCCTGACGTTGCCCACCACGACCAGACAAAGCCCTGCGACCAAAACGGCCCATACCCCCGTTGCCACCCTTGAACAGCGCATGCTCCCTCCTGCCTCGAGTTCCGAAGCGCTGCGCACATTACACCTCTGAACCGTTGCAGGCAAACAGGCGATCAGTTGACTCGGGCCAGTGCCCATACTCGCACGTCCACGGCACCCGCATTAAGCAAGACCCTGGTGCATTCGCCTACCGTCGCCCCCGTCGTCACGACGTCATCCACCAGCAACACCACCTTGCCGGCCACACGTTCGCCTTTGATCAATTGAAAGGCCCCGGCCACGGCCTGCTGGC
>CAYTWV010000621.1:0-2818 GCA_964442235.1 uncultured Myxococcales bacterium
GTGGGATTGCCAATGGGGAAGTGGCGGCGGCCCCTTCCCCAAGCCCCAACCCCGCAGGGAATTGCCACGCCACCGGGCGCTCCCAGGCCACCTGGCCGACCCTGAAGTTAGCCGCGCACTCTTCGCCGCATCGCCAGCATCACAAACAAAGCGGTCATCAACAGCAGCGCCCCGCCCTTTGCGGGCGACGAGATGGGTTGTGCCGAGCAGCCACTGTCTTTTTCGGAACTGCCTGGGGCAACGGCCACATCCTGCTGGGTCGCGTCCGCTGGGTTGGCATCGGTGCCGGCCACAACGTCCATAACCGGCACGTCGGCGGGCACTTCGGCGTCGGGAGTCGAGATTTCTGCCACCACTTCCTGGGGCTGGGTATCGGGCTGGCTGATCACGTCGCCGCTGGGCTCAAATCCCGACTCGGGCGAAGGCTCTACGGGCGGCATCATGGGGTCGTGACTGCGCGCATAAGGGGACTGCGCCGGCATCCAACCCGAGCGACTTTCCATCCACTGCAGCAGCCACCAGGCGCACATCAGGTCTCCGGCCGCATTGAGATATAGCCCGCCGCCCCCGTTTACATCAAAGGGACTGGAACGAGAGTCGAAGTTGGACGGCGGCCGCAGGCCCGGATCAAGCGCCAGCACCGAAATCTTCTTGCCCGATTCGCTGGAGTCCTCCAGGGCAATCGAGGTCTGCCCGTCAATGGCCAGGCACACGTTGGCATCCAGTTCCGCCGCGTCGCAGTTCACTACACTGCGGTTCAAATAGGGTCCGATGGCAAAACTGCCCAACAAATTCAGCGACTCGTCCACCAGCGCCGAGTCGGTGCCCTGATAGGTCATGGCCAGGTACAAGGCGTTAAAGAAGGGGTTCTTCAGGTTCTTGGCGCTCTGCTTCACGCCCTCTACTTCCCACCAGCGCCCCTTCATGAATAACTGCAAGGTGTTCAGCAAGTCGGGGTCAGTCTCATAATAGATGGCCGTAAACAGCGACGTAGCGACCATGTTCACGTTCGAATAGTTCGTGGCCTTGCCGCCATAGATATAGTCCATGGCCCCTTCGTTCTTGGTCAGGGGAATCAAATCCCAGTACTTCCGGGCCAGCATCAACTCGTCGTAGTAGAATTTCTCCATCTCGGGGTCACCGCTGACGTGGTGCAGTCCCTTCAAGATGCCAATCGCCGTGATCAGGTTGAACGTGTTGAACGCCATGCCTCCCGGCGTGAATTTGGCCCCTTCAAAGATGTACGGATGCAGGTCGTGGAACTTGGTCGGACGCCCGTCGGCATCCATGATGATCAGGTCGTACAGGTACTCCTTCCCATCAATGGCCTTGAAGGTGTGTTTCTGCATCAGCATTCGGCCCATATCCAGGGCATCCTTCTCCATCTGTGCCACCAAAGCCTGGTCCACATCCGGGTCGCCCTTCAGGGCATCATAAAGGGCCGCCATGCCGAACACGAAGCCGTCCCATTGATCCTTGGAGGCGGAATCCACCCAAATCCACTCGCCAGCGGGCAGCACACCCTTGGAGTTGTCCGGCCGCCACGTTCCGTTGTCTTTGGGCTCGGGCAGCGCATTGCCGTTCTCGTCCTTGAAGGGCACCAGCTCCGGAACCGCACCCGGCACGATGGGATCCGCTGCGTTTTCAGGCAGCAACCGACGAATACCTCGAGCAATCACGCCCGGAGTCCCCGTCACAGCCAAAAAGACATGCATGTTCTGAGCCGCTCGAACCGCCGCCACTCGGGCAGCATCCAAAGCCGGCCCCGTAACGCCGTCTCGTTTCAACACCATGTACCGGAACGCCATGCCCGCAGCAGGCACACCCCCAAACATCCCCAAATCGCCGTACTCCTCGAATCCGGACGCCAGTTCGTATAGATGTTTGCCCGAAAAGCCCTGTAGATCCTCGGAGTCGCTGTAAATGAACTCCTCCATGACGTCCTGGGCTTCCTGCGACGCCGGATAGACGTCCAGCGACCAACCAAAGGGATACGAACTGATGTGCCGCACCTGCTTCTCCTGGCGGTCCACCATCTCCTGCAAATCCAAATAGTCCCCGGCCTTCACCAAGGGCTCGCCGGCCTTCGCACTGCCCAGCGCACCGCCCAACATAAAGACCACCACAAATCCGGTTCCCCACAAAAGTCCACGCTTCATCACAGGCCCCCACTTCGGCTTCCATCGGCCCTACCGCCGCATTCGGCCACCATCGCACACACACGGGCGAAATACAACGCCCGCACCCCGTTCAAGGTCACCAAACCGAAACCGAGGGGTGGCATTGCACAACCTTCCCAAGTGTGCTAAATTTGCCCGGAATTCGGAGGAACCCATGTGTCGAACTTGCACAGTTGCCCTGTTCTTGTTGCCCCTGTTCCTGTCCATCCAAGGCTGCGCCAAAGACCCGGGGAAACCCGAAGAGGCCGTGAACAAGATGATTTCGCTGGCCAAAGAGGGCAAATGGGACGACGCAAAGAAGCTTATCAACCTCGACTCGAAAGCCACCGATATGTTCGGCGACATCTATACTGCGGGCGATCCCCAAGAGAAATTACGCACTCAAGAGATTTTGACGGACCGGCTGAAATCAAGCCTGGAAAAGGAGCAGGAATCGCTGGCCAAGACTGCCCCCAAGATTGAAACGACCTGGGTTGGCGAAACCAAAGAGAGCGCTCTGGTCAGCATGGAGTATGGCGAAGTCAAGTTCATCTATACCCTGAAACTGTTTCCCGATTGGAATGGGGCTGGCCCCGCATGGATTATCGTGGACCGTACCCACGAAAAGGCCGGCATCAAGGCCAGCACCAAGACGGGAG
>CAYTWV010000622.1:0-2808 GCA_964442235.1 uncultured Myxococcales bacterium
TGGAGAACTCGGGCCGGTCCGGATTCTCTTCGATGGTGGGATCCAGGCTGTTGGTCACCTTCTTGTCCCGAAGGGGCGCATCGGGCATCTGTTCGACCATCCAGAGTGCATGGTAAAGCGACTCGGGGTCATGTCGGCCGGTGCTGAAGAGATACCAGGCCGTCTTGACGGGGTTCCATTCAGCGATGCCGCGATGGTTGGGCGTGGGGTCGTCCGGAATGCTCCAAAGAGTTGTATCGAACAGGTTGGCCAGGGTCTCGCGCAAGACGGGATCCTCCTCCAGGCGCATGAGGTGGAAGAAATTCTCCCAGGCGATGTAGGTGTTATACCATTTCGTCGAATATCCAGAATAAATCCACATGTTTTCGCCCATAATTCCGATATAATCTCGGTTAAAGGCCAATTCGTCATAGTAGTTCTTGAAGCGCACCTCGCCGGACGCGTGCCAAGCGGCCTTGAACAGCGCCAGGGCGCAAACCGCATTCAAGCCGTTAGGTAGTGGCCAGCCTTCGAGAATCTCGCCGTTGTAGTCGCCGTACTTGGTCGGTTGACCGTCGGCATCAATGAATTTCAGACCGTTGTCCCAGATGTGGTCTGCCATATCGGCAAGGATGGCAGCGGCGGTCTCTTTGACTTCTGGCACGTCAACCAGATCGTAGGCAGCGGCAATTCCAAGCACGGCGCCGGAGGCCTGGTCCCTTGAAACGTCTCCCTTCCAGCGCCAGCCCGCAAATTCGCCTGTTCCCTCGAAATTGTGAGATCCTGCGGAGAAGTCATCCCACGCTCCGTGCTCGGAGGGATCAGAGATGTGTGCGAAGCTGCGCCCAATCAGCCCCGGTACGCCCGTCAAGTCCTGAAAGAAGCGGAGCCCATCGACCTGCTGTTTGACCACGGCCAGGGCCTCGGGGGTCGTTTCAACGGCATAGCGGTAGGCCATGGCCATCGTGCAATTCCCCGAGACGAAGGTGGCGTCCCCCAGTGTCGACAACTGGTAGTCGCCATCCTGGGCCTCGGGATCCCAGTTTCCGTAGCTGTACCCGTGCCACAAATGGCGCAGTTCGTAGATTTCCTGGTATTTGCGAGCCTTGGCAAGCATGGGGCCCGACGCGGCGGCGTCCCCGATTCGGATTCCGTAAAGCTCCCGAGCCTTCTGTCCCACGGCATCCGTGGCTTCAACGACGAAATAGTAGATCCCCTCGGTGGTCGGAGAACCGGTCAATTGGCCGGTATCCGCATTCAGAGTCAGCCCCGGCGGCAGCGTCCCAAGCGGCTGGAACGGGGCGCGCTCGCCTACCGCGATGGCAAATCCGTGAACAGGCAAAACGCCGCCCTGAGTCTGGATCTGCACGTTGACTTGCGAACCGACTAAAGAGGTGGGAAGTGGAATTGCCACCAGATGCAGCGCAGGAGGGGCTTGGATGTCGGATTGATCCTGTGCGTCCGTTGCGTCCTGCAGATCGGGAGCCGTGTCGGACGAAACGTCAACGAGGCCGTCGCTCCCATTAATGTCCAACGCGTCGGAAATCCGCAGGTCTTGTCGCAAATCGACCGGGACATCCGAAGAGATGTCTGTTCTTGCGTCGCCTAGATCCTTTGGCTGGGTTTGATCCTGCGGCGTGACGTCCGTTGCGGACTTCGATTTGTCGCCGGAGCAGCCCAACACCATTCCACCAGCTACCAGCAGCAGGGTCACGTAACCCCATTTCACAAGACAAGCCATGAGAGCCCCCTGATTTGAACCGCCCGGAAGCGGAGGGGGGGAGGATAGCGGATATTGGCGAGTTGCGGTAGGGGGGGATGGGAGATGGATGAAGGATGAGGGTTGAAGGCTGAAGGATGAATCCCCTCTCCCGTCGGGAGAGGGCAGGGTGAGGGCAGGGTGAGGGCAGGGTGGACGACGCGTTACTGTTGGGGTTGCGGCCCCCCTGGCCCTAGCCTGCGGCCCGGGCCTGTCCCCCCCGAGGTGGGGGGGACGACACGTCCGACACGTGCGGTGCCGTTGCTGTTGGGGTTGCGGCCCCCCCTCGACTCGGCCTTTGGCCTCGCTCAGGGTGCTTCCCCCCGACCGGCAAGGCCGGGCGCGGGAAGCAGAAATCTTTTGATGTGTGCAAGGCAAACGCGTACGTTGGCGCCGCTTGACTTTGGAGGGAACGATGATCGCAGGGGTGTTTCAGGAAATGTTGACGGGGTATGCCACCTGGGTGAAGGCGAACATGCTGCTTTCGGCCGCACTGCAATTCGCCGTATTGGGGACATTGGGAGAGATCATTTCGGGGTGGCTGAAGGCGAAGAAGTTCATCCTTCCCTTTTCAGCGGGGAAGCTTCCTTTAAAGATGCTGGCCTGGGCGGGCATGGGCCTGTTTGTAAAGTATGGGTTCACGGGGACGGTGGGTGCGGTGGATGCCTTGTTCCACAAGGGCCTGCTGCCAGCGTTTCTGAATGACGCTCCGACAGGGGTTCTTAGGGCCTTGACCATTTCTGTGATCATGCAGGGTTTTTTTGGGCCTCAGTTGATGATCTTCCACCGTCTGGAAGACAACCTGATCGACTGGAAGATCAACTTTGCCGGGATTGACAGGGCCCTCTGGACGCTGGTTTGGTTCTGGATTCCTGCCCAAATGCTGACCTTCATGCTGCCCGACGACTATCGTATCGGACTTGCAGCGTTGTGGTCGCTGGTGCTGGGATTGATTCTGGGCCTTTCTACTCCCGCCAAGAAGTAGCGGGGCGTGCGGCATCCCCGGGGGCTGCGTCAGCCCTTGGACGGTCGTGCTCAGCGTGCGAAGCACGCCTCCGCAGCCGTCCTGC
>CAYTWV010000623.1:0-2798 GCA_964442235.1 uncultured Myxococcales bacterium
GGAGTGGGCGCGCCGATTGATGCCATGCGGGTAGGCGAAGCCTATGGGGGACTAATCAGTGCCACGACCGTTAGGAAGTGGGCAACGTCAAGTCAACAATGAACCACATACACGTACTCGTTCACTGCCTATCTGATCAATTTACGTTTGATGATCCGCAAAACGGGCAGCAGGTGTGACCTTAGTATCACCATTCCCATGCCCAAGAACGCAGCGATGCCCACTACCATGTACAAGGCCAGGCGCCAGGCCACTCCCCCCTTCCCGCTTCCTTCCCATGGCAGCACCCACAGCAGAATCTGGCACACAGCCCCCATTACCGCTGCCGACAACACCACCCTGCCCACAAACAGGCCGTGTTGCCACCCTCCCAACGACATGCCGCTTCGCCGCAACATGACATACAACAGCACCGCCGAGGTCATGGCCCCCATGGAATTGCCCAGGGCGATTCCCCCGTTGTCCAGGAACCGGGAGGCCCCGTAACAGACCGCTGCGTTCACCACAAAGGTGCACAGCGCCACATACATTGGCGTCTTCAGATTCTGCTTCGCAAAAAACGACTGGTTCAGGGATCGCGACGTGGCGATGAAGTAAATGCCAAACGAGTGGAACAACACGGCATAGGCCGTCTTGTCCAGACTCTCGCCATCAAAAGCCCCCTGCTGAAACAGCAGCGAGACAATGGGCCTGCGAAGCACAATCAAGGCCACGGACGCCGGAATCGTCACCAGGGCCAGAAGCTCCAGCGAGAACAGATTCGTCTTGGCAAAACCGTCCTGGTTCCCGTCCGCATGCTGCTTCGACAACGTCGGCAAAATGACCGTTGTCATCGAAATCACAAAGACCCCAAGAACCAACTCTTGAAGTCGAATCGAATACTGCAGCGACGCAATACTGCCCGCCGACAGGGATGCGGCAATGATCTCCGATACGAACACATCAATCTGATATATCCCCGCCGCCAGAATGCCTGGGACAAAGACCCGAAACAACTCCCGCACCCCCGGGTGGTTCCAGCGAATGCTGGGCCGCACCCGAATTCCCTTCTTCCAGAACCAGGGCAGTTGGAACGCCAGTTGAAACACGCCACCCACCAGAAATCCGATGGCCATGGCGTACGACGCATCCCCAAAGAAGGGGTGCAGTAACAGCGTGCCGCCAATGGTCGAGAGATTCAGCAAAATGGGCGTGAAAGCAGAGGGTGAGAAGACGCCAAACGTGTTCAGAACCGCCTGAACCAGCGCCGCCGCACACGCCAGCACAAGATACGGAAACAGCAACTGCGTCAAGTCGACGGTCAACTCCAACTTACCCGGAACCTGCCCAAACCCCGACGAAAAGAAGGTCCGAATCAGCCAGTCCGAGCCCAGCATGCCCAAGCCACATATGACCACCAGTATCACCAAGAACAACGTGAAAAAGGCCGACAGAAACCGATTCAACTCCGCTCGGTCCTCGGCCTTGACGTACTTGGTGAACACGGGCACAAAGGCCGCTGTCATCGCCCCTTCGCCCAGCAGTCGCCGAAATAGATTGGGTATCATCGAGGCCAACCCAAAGGCGTCGGACCCCATTCCCGTACCCAGATAGTACCCTCTGACTTGTTCCCGGAATAAACCCAGAAGACGGGAAACGAACGTCAGCACCGTCACGACGGCTGCAGACTTCAGGAGCTTCCGCTCCGTGGAGCGCTGAGACTCAGCGTGTTCCGTGCTCAATTTCCTTTGCCTCGTTCCACAAGACATCCATTTCGTCCAAGGTGGCATCCTCGGGCTTGCGCCCCTGCTGGGCCAGTCGATCCTCTACGTGGCTGAACCGCTCGGCGAATCGTCTGTTGGCGGCCTGCAACGCCTCTTCCGGGTCAATGCCCAAACGCCGGGCGATGTTCGCCACCGAAAACAAGACGTCCCCTAACTCGTGAAACTGCTCCGCCGGCGTGCCCGCCAAGGTCAACTCCTGGACCTCTTCCGCCACTTTCCCCAGCGGTCCCTGCCATTCGCCTTTGGGCCAGTCAAACCCCACCCGGCTGACCTTCTCGCCAATTCGGTGCGCCTTCTGCAACGCCGGAAGCTGCTTGGGAAGCCCTTCCAGCAACTTCCGTCCATCCTTGGTTTTGATTCGCTCCCAATTCTGAAGCACCTGCTCCGAGGTATCCGCCTGAACCTCACCAAATACGTGCGGATGGCGGTGGACCAGTTTGTCACAAATCCCCTGCGCTACATCGTCCAGCTTGAACAGCCCCTGCTCTCGGGCCAACTGCGCCTGGAACACCACCTGCAGCAAGACATCCCCAAGTTCCCCTTGCAGGGCCCCCATGTCGCCTTGATCAATGGCATCCAACGCCTCGTAGGATTCCTCGATCAAGTAGGGCTTCAGCGACTCCAACGTCTGCTTCCGGTCCCAGGGACATCCGTCCGGACCCCGAAGCAGTTCAAGGATGGTCTCCAGACGCCTTACCGGGTCTTTTACAGACGACACCAGCGCTCGGCGTTCCTCGGGGGTCGACGTATTCATGATTGCACCAGTTGGAGTGGATTACGGGACAAACGTGAGCGTAGCGGCCAGAGACAAATCGTGGAAGTCGTTGCCGACCGGTGTCAGCGTGCCCGCAAAGGGCCCACTTCCCGAAAGCCGATAGAAATTGGCCTTAAACGGCCGCCCACCCGTGGGAATCCCCTGCAGCCCGGGAAGCCCGGTCCACGGAATCGCCACTTCGATTACATATCCACCATCCGCAGCGCCCCCATTGAGCGAGCCGTCCACCTTGATGCCGTGTTTCATCTCCACCGTGTAGG
>CAYTWV010000624.1:0-2792 GCA_964442235.1 uncultured Myxococcales bacterium
CCATCAGCGCGCGGGTGCACAGATCGTTCAATTCTCTCTTGGGATACGACGCCACTCGATTATCGAGCCCTCCCGAGTACGGAAACATCTTGGCCTGCATCACCAACGCACCGCCGGCCAACGCCCGAACGGCGTACGAGACCGTTCCGAACGGAGACGATCCGCTCTCCATGGTCAGATGAATGTGGTCGTCCATTTCCGGCACAACCTGCGCCGATGCCGGCCCTGCCCACATGGCCCCAAACAACACAACAAGCCCGGCCAGCGCACCGGCCGTCAGGTCCTTACTGAACAAACAGCCCTTCATTAACCCTCTCCTTCCGGCAAGACCGCCGTATAGTCCGGTCCGGACCGATAAATCCCCACCAGGTCGTCCCCAAGCCGCAACCAACGCTCCAGCCGCAAACGTTTGGCCCCGCCCATACTGGCCGGCGTCGGAAGTTCAACCATCGCAGTTCCCGCAGGCCCCACCATGACGGGCGCCCAGGCCAGAATCCAGCGATCCACCAAACCTGCCTGGGCCATGGCCCCCACCAGCCGCCCTCCACCCTCTACCAGCAAACGAGAAACTCCAAGGCTCCCCAAATGGGCGACCACTGCATCCAGCGGCACATGCCCCGATTCGGTGGGTGGAAGCTCAAGCCAGTTTGCCCCGGCCCCACCAAGACCCCCACGCAGCAACGCCCCCTCGTTCCCGCTGGAACAGCCCGCGGGGGCCACCACCAGCGTCGGGTTCACATCCAACCCCTGGAAAACCCGCAGGCTGGGTGAAGGCGCTCGATTTCCCACCACCACCACTCGCAGTGGGTGGGCCGCCGGCCGCACCAGACGAACCGTCAATTCGGGGTCGTCCGCCGTTACGGTCCGGGCCCCCACCATCACGGCACAATGGTCCCGACGTAGCGCATGGACAAATCTCTGAAATCGGGGGCCCGTCACCCACTCGTGGCTTCCCCCGACTCCCAACTTCCCGTCCAGCGAGGCACCCAGTTTCACCGTCACAAAAGGCAACCCCGTTGTGATGAACTTAAAATAGGCCTCATTCTGCTTGCGGCACCGAAGTTCCTCGACTCCGACTACCACTTCCAGCCCCGCGTCCCGCAACCGCCGAACCCCCGTTCCACGCTCTCGGGGATTGGGGTCCAACGTACCTACAAAAACTCGTTTGATGCCTGCCTCAAGGATCCGCTCGGTACACGGACCCGTTCGGCCGGTGTGGGCACACGGCTCCAGCGTCACCCACAGATCCGAGCCCCGGGCCTTTCTGCCAGCGTCGTCCAGCGCAAAAACCTCGGCGTGAGCCTGCCCCACCTTCTCGTGGTGCCCCACCCCAACGCACGTGCCATTTCGCACAACCAAGGCCCCAACCAGGGGATTGGGCCCCGTCTCTCCCGTCCCCTTGCCCGCCTCCCGGCACGCCCGCCGCATCCATCCCGCAAGATCCATCGTCATTTCTGGCCACCACTCATCGTTCCCAGAAGCTGTTTGAATTCTTCAATACTTTTGAAATCACCATATACACTTGCGAAACGAATATACGCCACAGCATCCTTCTGCTTCAAAAACTTCAAAACCTCTTCGCCAATCTCCTTGGTCTTCATCTCCCTGGGGGATCGGTCCGCCACAATGCGCTCAAGGCGGTTCAAGAAGTTGTCGATATCCTGGGTGGAAATGCCCGTTTTTGCTACGGAACGCAGCAATCCGTTTCGAATTTTGTCCCGGTCAAACGGCTGCCTTTCTCCGTTCTTCTTGATGACCATGGGTAAGTTCTTTTCCAGCCGTTCGAAGGAGGTAAAACGGGCCCCGCAGCCATCATCGTCGGGATCACAGTATCGTCGCCGGCGGATCTCTTCGCCACCTCGCACGTTGCGGGAATCAATGACGCTGGTCCTTGGCGCCTTGCAAAATGGGCATTTCATCGTGTGACCTCCCTTGGGGATCCCTGCAGGCGGGCGACCTTATCCAATCGCCGCTGGTGCCTGGGATCAAAGGCGCTTCCAAGCCAGGTAAACATCAATTCCTCGGCGTATTCGAGCGCAAGCAGACGAGCCCCCATACACAGCACATTGGCGTCGTTATGCTCTCGTGCCAATCTGGCTGTGACCGGGTCGTGCACCAACGCTGCCCGGATGCCCGGGACCTTGTTCGCCGCCATGCTCATGCCGATTCCGGTGCCACACAGCAGCACCCCCAACGCAGCCTTGCCGCCAGTAACGGCCGTGGCCACGGCTTCGGCCAGATCCGGATAGTCACAGGATTGTTCGGTGTAGGTGCCCAAATCCAACACCTGAAAGCCCTTCCGGCGCAGCGCCTGGACCAGATGGGTCTTCATATTCAAGGCAGCATGGTCCGACCCCAAGGCCAGCGTCATCTGTTCTGAACTCATGTCTCGTCCTCCGAAGCATGCGCTGTGGGAAACGGCGGTGTACATCCCGCCGCAATGGCCGTATCTCCTCCGTGCAAATCCAAACCCACCGCTCCCCGCTTGCCCCCCTTGGACTGGCGAATCTCGTTCAGGGGGAAGGCCAGCAGCCGACCCTGTTTACTCAGAATCCAAATCAGGTCATTGGATGCTCCCGAGACCGCAGCGACCAGCGGCGCCGACCAGACTCGAATGCCCTGGGCCTCGCTGCGCCGAACGGGAAGCGCCATGCCATCCACGCGTCGAACGCGGCCATCCTGGGCCACCAGAACCAGGTCGGGCCTGGCTTTCGAAAGGCCCACCACGGCCACGGGTTCGTACTTTCCCGAGCGGGCCAGGCCCAGGCGATAGGTTCCCTTGCCCAATCTGG
>CAYTWV010000625.1:0-2788 GCA_964442235.1 uncultured Myxococcales bacterium
AGCCATGAAACCAGCGACCTGGACCTGGCCTTGATCAGTCCCGACGGTGCACACGTCGAGGCCGCTGCCCGAGTCCGGCTGATGGCGGCACTCCTGGAGAGCGACTTACCTTTCCGTGTCGATGTGGCAGCATTTCACGCGCTTCCTACCTCATTCCAGTCGACCATCAAATCACACCACGTGGTGCTGCAGACGAATGGACCCCATGGCAGCTAAACTTGGAACTCGGTGGGGTCCCAGACCACAAGCCCTTTGAACCAGGCTCGGGAGTATCCACGGTCTCGGGTCAACAACCGGTCTGCGGTGGCGGCCGGCCCTTGGGGATGGCCAAAATGGCTGCGGGCCTAGCCTTCCAACACCTTGTACACCCGTTTCATGACCTCTTTCTGGTCGACCATCAGCCGTCTGGCTTCGGATTCCAGCAGGGCGATGTTTTTTGGGGTGACTTTGTCCAAGTCGTCGTTGGCGTTTATCAATTCGACTTGAAGGCGTACGAACTGTTCCTGAAGGAACAACTTCATCTGGTAGTCGGCAGCATCGGACACACCGTCGAACATAGAGCTTAGCAGAGGACCAAGCCAGCTTACTTTGCCCCATTTCCGGGCCTGATCGTAGGCATACGGCCGAGTCAACTGCCCTGTGCCCAACGAAAGCACAAAAAAGTCACTCTGCTTGGGAGATATCCGAATGGCCTCGGCATAGGCAGAAACGCTGGGTGAGTTGATGAAGATGCCTCCGTCCACCAGAACCCGGTCGCGGGCCTGGCTTTCGTCGTCCTTTTTGATGCGAATGGGGAAGGGCTCGAAATAGGTCGGGGCCGCACTGGTGGCCCGGCAAACATCGGCCATGTGAACATCTTTGGAGTGCTTACGCCAGCTCTTAAAAAAGAATGGCTCCCTATTAAGAATATCATATGTAGAAATTAGCGTATTTGTCAGCGACTGGCCCATGTGAGTCGTGCCGAAGTACTCCAGGAGGACCTTCTCCAACCCCGCATGGGGATAGGTGGCATGGGTCAGTCCTCCCAGGCTGGAAAGGGTCTGGCCCAGGCCGTGGGGAAAAATTTCCGGCCCTCTGCTTCGGTAGATCTCGACCAGGTCCTTGGCGCTGTATTTGGGCTTGCCACTGGCGTCCGGGCAGCAGAGGCCAAGGGCCAGAATGCCACCGGTGGAGGTACCGGCAATCAAGTCGAAGCACTCCGAAATGGGGCGCCCGGTCTCGGATTCGATTCGTGCCAGAACCAGTGCGGGGATAAGGCCTCGAATCCCACCACCATCAATACTCAGAATACGTTTCATGGCGACCTGCCTATGGTTTGTTGGGTTGGACGTCGTTTGCTGAGGGGGAGTTGTCGTTGGGAAGACCATCGGCGTTTGCATTGCCAGCGGCGGTTGCATCGCCAGCGGCGGTTGCACGGTCCGTCGATTTGGCCCCTTCGTGAGGCGGGGGTTGACCGAACTTCCCGGTACCCGCAAGATAAGTAGCACTGCTAAGTCCCATTAGAACTGCGATGCTGGAGTCAAACTCTGGGAATCGACCAAATTCCACCAGTTCTTTCATGACGGCGATGGCCACAATAAGTGTGAACAAGAGCAGTTGGGCCCGTGAGATATCGACCTTGCCGTTGGCGACCAGCAGGTTTGCCCAGTTTCCGAATCGATTGGGGTTGGGGGCACCGGATTTGCGCCCGGGCAGTTGATTCCGGACGGCCAACGTCAGCCCACCGATACCCAGGAAGGAGATGACGTCGTCGGGGATAAACAGAAAGCGCTCTTCCATGGTCCAGACAAAGATTAGCCCAAAGGCGGTCACGACGGTCCACACGGCCATTTGGAATCGAGAGAGGCTTGCCCGGCCTTCGACTTCGATGGCCGTCAGCGGGGCCGTCAGGAAGTTGACCTTGGTGTTTTTGTGTTGAACTCCGGCCATCCTCAAGGCAGCAAAGAAGGCAATCCACAGCAAGAAGAGTCCGCCGGTGGCCCAGATGAGCGAAGACCATTTGTTGGCGACCTCGACCAACAGACTTCCCTGATATTGAACCTGAACCGGGCCCGAAAGGGAGGGCGCAGGGACCCCGTCGCAGAGTTGATCGGCGTGAGGGACAGGCTGGAACAATTCGCAGGGGGCACGTTCCAGGAACCACGCACACACCCGCTGCGCCGAATACGAGTCCGAGCCTTGCGCCCAGTTTTCGATGGGGAACGTAGCCTGCAACGGAGGGCTTTGCTGGGGAAAGCCATGGCTGAACACCAGCGAGAGGTCGGCGCTTCCCAGGGAATCTCCGGACATGGTCGCCAGGCACAGCACCACGTGTTCCGCTTGCCAAAGCTCGGAGACCGGGTTCAGGTCGAAGAACCCAGAGATGCGGCCCCATGCGGGGACCTCGACGACCAGCGAACGCCTGGGCACACCGTCGTCCCCAGTCAGCGAATCGTCGTGGACGGGCACATACAGGGCGCTGAATTTCACTCCGGCGTCACCCCGCTTGGCTTGCACCAACCACGCAGCGTTGGGCACCGGGGCCGAGGAGTTGTCTCGCCTGCGAAGCACAAACGTACGCCCCGGACTAAGTCGATTTCGGCCATTAGGGGCGTAATAGGCCCCCTGCTCATCTGCCCAAACCGAAGCGGGCAAAAGCAGCAGGGAACAGGCCCCCGCAATGGTCAGCATAGCCAACAGCAGGCAGAGTCGTATCTTGTTTGTCATGGTGTTGCCTCGCCAGATGTTCGAAGCGTCTAAATGGGAACGATAGGGGTGACCATAGACCGGCTTAACCTTGAGTTCAACG
>CAYTWV010000626.1:0-2785 GCA_964442235.1 uncultured Myxococcales bacterium
TTAGGGCCAGACCGGCAATAAGTGGTGCGCTTGGCGGCCAATGCGCCTCCGGCCCATGTGTTGCGGGGCCGGATCTTGACACGTTTGGAAGGGAGTGCCAAAGTTCCCCCGCCCCAGGGGCATTCAAGGAGGAGACATGAGGACGATTTTGATGATGGTTGTTGGTTCGATGCTGGCGTTTGGATGCTGCAAGAGTGAGGCGGCCAAGTCCGAAGCCCCCGCTGCCGAAAAGGCTCCCGGGGCCGCAGGCAAGACCGAGTTCGTGGAAGTGCAGCAGAAGGCCCCAGAGGCCGCCAAGGCCAATCCGGTGGACACCAAGGCTGCCGAGGCGAAACCTGCTGAAGCCCAGAAACCGGAAGTTGCCCCGGCGGCCGAAAAGCCGGCGGAACCTAAAGCCGAAGACAAACCTGCCGAGGTCAAGCCTGCCGAACAGAAAGCGGCTGTGCCTGCCGAAGCCAAACCTGCCGAAGGAGACAAGACCGTGAAGACCGCATCTGGACTGATTTATGAAGACGTCGTTGTTGGAACCGGAGCCAGCCCCGTGGCCGGCCGACCCGTGGTGGTGCACTATCGTGGCACGCTGACCACCGGCAAAGAATTTGATGCGTCCTACAACCGCAACCAGCCCTTCACCTTCACGATCGGTGTGGGCCAGGTCATCAAAGGTTGGGATGAAGGCGTCATGGGCATGAAGGTTGGCGGCAAGCGCAAACTGACCATCCCGGCCGACCTTGGCTACGGCGCTCGTGGCGCCGGCGGCGTCATTCCGCCCAATGCTACGCTGCTGTTTGATGTGGAACTGCTGGACGTGAAGTAGTCTGAATTCTGCTATCTGGCCGAGAAGAGCGCCTGCCCCATACGCACCGGATTTCCGGGCTGCACTAAAGAGTCAAAAGGCTGTTCCATCAGCATGACCACCGTCGAGCCGATATGGAAGGCGCCCAGTTCACCACCCTTGGTCACGTTGAACGGTCTGGTGAGGGTGTCGACCTTCTGCAGGCGTGTGGGGCCGTTGGTCTCAAGGCTGGAGAAGGTCAAGACTACTCTGCCCACAATGGTAGCAGCGACCATGACCACACAGACCCTGCCCAGCGGGGTCTCCATATGAATCGCAATGCGCTCGTTGGCCAGAAACAGATTGTCCAGCATGGCCGTGACAAACGGTTGAACGGAGTAAAGTGCGCCGGGCATGTACCGGGCTGACATGACCGAGCCGGAAAGAGGCGAATGCACACGATGGTAGTTGGCCGGGCTGAGATAGATCGTGGCGAACGAGCCCCTTTCGAACTGGGCCGCCAACTTGGCATCTTCCAGAAGCAGGGCAACGGGATAGTCTTTGCCCTTGATCTGCTCGATGGTCCCGGCGCAGACGTCGCCGCAGTTATGCAGCAGCCCGTCGGCGGGGGAAACCAGTACGTTTTCTCTGGGGTCCACGGGGCGGGCACCGGGCTTCAACTCCCGGGCAAAAAAGTCGCCGAAGGAGTGGTACTCTTCCACGGAACGGGCCGCCTCGGACATGTCCACGTGAAAGAGCTTCACGTAGGCCTCGATCATCTGTTTCAAGACCGGGGTCGGCAGTTTCAACGTGGCGATTCGCCCGGCAACAGAACTGGTCGTGGAAAAATCGACCACCTTGGCCAGGTGGCGCGCATCCAACTGAATGAATGAGGGAAGTCTCATCTCTCCCACCTCTCAGAGCCTACGGCCCTTGAAATGAACCTGCCGGTTGTACCAGTCCAGTCGCTCATTCAACGTTGCAAGGTCCGTGGAGCAGGGACCATCCGGACCAAAACTCTGCACACAAAGCGAGGACATGCAGGTTCCTACCACTGCAGCGAATCGTAGCGCGTCGGGGGACAAGTCGTCCAGTCTTGCGAGCGTACCGGCCATCCCGCCAGCGTACGTGTCGCCCGCGCCCGTGGGGTCGCAAACGTCAGGCAGCACCAGCGCAGGCACCACAAAAATCTGATCCTCTACAAACAGAATGGACCCATGTTCGCCTTTCTTCAAGAAGACGGCGGGGGTTCCCATTTCCTGAATGGCCCTGGCAGCACGGATTACATCCCGATGCCCGGTCAATTCATAGGCTTCGCTATCGTTCAAAAAGAGCGAATGAACCTTGGGAAGCAGCTTCAGCAGGCTCTCTCTTTTGCCGTGGATCCAGAAGTTCATGGTATCCAGGCCGATCCACTTCGGGGCGTTGCACTGTTCCAGGACGGCCAACTGCAAGTCGGGATCGATGTTGGCCAGGAACAGGTAGGGAGTGTTGCGATAGGCAAGGGGCAATTCGGGGCGGAAGTCTGCAAAAACGTTCAGATGGGTGTAGAGCGTGGTTCGCTCTTTCAGGTCGAAATCGTATCGGCCGCCCCATCGGAAGGTCTCTCCAGGCATGGTGGTCAGGCCGCGGATATCCACCCCACGATTCACCAGTCGCTGCATGTCCGAACCCAGAAAGTCGTCGCCGACGACGGCCACGACGCCTGTGGGAACTAACAACTGCGAAGCCAGAGAGAAGTGGGCAGCGGAACCGCCCAATACTTCCTCGACGCTGTGGTGCGGAGTTTCGACGTGGTCATACGCTACCGAGCCAACAACCACCAGACGAGGTTCCATGGAATCCTCCAAGAGCAGGAGCGTTTGAAGACTAGTCCATCAACGTGCGAAGCCGCTCCACCGCTTGCGGAGAGCGCGCTTCGGGGGCCGTGATTACGGCGAAATCCATGGCCGACTTGCAATGACATGCGCCGCCCGTACCGAATGCCGGTCTGGAGCGGCTGCTTGCCGT
>CAYTWV010000627.1:0-2779 GCA_964442235.1 uncultured Myxococcales bacterium
TTGGATGGCTTGATTCCCTTGGACACGGTGCAACGCAAGATGGCGCATCACATGCGGCAGAGTCTGGACACGGCCGCCCACGCCTGGTCGATGTTCGAGGTGGACCTGACGGTGACCCAGCGGGCGTTGGAGGCGCAACGAGAGCGGGTTCTGGCCGATGCGGGAGTGAAACTGACGTTGAACCACTTCGTGCTGCAGGCCGTGGTAAGGGCGTTGACTCGCTTCCCGCTATTGAACGCCAAGCTTGAGGGAGAATCGTGGCGCAAGCAGCCCAACATCGGGCTGGGAGTGGCCGTGGCGTCGCCCAAGGGATTGGTGGTGCCGGTTCTTCGCAACGCTCAGGACCTGAGTTTTGTGGCCTTGGCCCGAACGGCCAACGAGGTGACGTCCCGGGCACGAACGGGAAAACTGGTGCCGGACGACCTGGTAGGAAGCACGTTTACGGTGACAAACTACGGGGTATTTGGCCAGGATGCGGGGTTGCCCATCATCAACCAGCCCAACGTGGCAATATTGGGTATTGGTGCAGCAAAGAAGCGGCCCATTGTGATCGAATCGCCCCGCGGGGATTCGCTGGGCATTGGCTTGACGGCGTGGTTGACCCTGGGGTTCGACCATCGGCTGGTGGATGGCCAGTCGGCAGCGAGTTTTCTGAAGGCGGTCAAAGAAGAGTTGGAAGAGGGCAAGGTCTGAGGTCTGGGCGCCAATTCAGATGGGTCACGAAGTGAACGAGAATCGCCCGTGGGCAAACAGGGCCAGGCACGCATCCGCAGCTTGGGGATCATACGCGATGCCACGTTTGTCCTGGATCTCTTTCAGGGCTTGGTGAATGCCCAAGGCGGGTCGATAGGGTCGATTCGAAGCGATGGCTTCGGTCACATCGGCCACGGCCACAATCCTGGCTTCGAGAGTAATGTCCTGACCGATTAGCCCCTTTGGATAGCCAGACCCATCCAGGCGTTCGTGGTGTTGTAACACCGTGGTGGCAATGGGCCAGGGGAATTCCACATCCTTCAGGATTTCGTAGCCCACAACACAGTGCTCTTTGATCAGTGCGAACTCGGCCTGGGTCAATGCGCTGGGTTTGCTGAGAATTTCGGACGGGACTGCAATTTTCCCCAAATCATGGAGCAGGGCCGACATCTCCACGCCCTCTACGAAGGTGTTGGGCTGGCCCATTTCCGTGGCAATGGCTTTGGCCAGGGCGGCAACTCGACGCTGATGGCTTGCGGTATAGGGGTCTCGGCATTGCAGAGTTTGGCCCACCACCCCGACAGTTCCTCTTAGAGCGGCTTCCAATTGGGCTGTCCGCCGACTGACCAAATCCTCCAGTCCCATACGATAGCGTTCGTTCTCTTCCGTAAGGGCCAGGTTCAGGTCATGCTGCTCCTTGGTTCGAGCGGCCCGAGCCACTACCCCAAGCAGAGACTGTTTGGTCAAGGGTTTGGCCAGATAGTCAAAGGCGCCAAGTTGGGTCGCCTCGGCAGCGGACTCGACGCTTGGCTCGCCGGTAATCAGCACCGCAACAACTCCATCATCGGCTTGCCGAATCAACTTCAGCAGCTGGACACCGCTGGCGCCGGGCATGACGATGTCGGAAACGACGACATCCACGGGACAACGCTCCAGGCAGGCCAACGCCGAGGGGACATCCTCGGCGGTCTCGACCTCGTACCCTTCGGCCCGCAGGAAGGCCCGCAACGAGGCGCGCATTCCCGGTTCGTCGTCAACCACCAGAACCTTTGGCATATCAGCCTCCCAACGTCGAGTCGCCCCAAAACACCAGGGTCGTCTGGCTCTACCGGAACATCCAGATGGAAACTGCACCCATGGGACTCTCTGCTCTCGAACCATAACCGCCCACCGTGTTCTTTCGCAATCCCATAACTGATGGAAAGGCCAAGCCCGGTGCCCTTGTCTTTGGGTTTGGTGGTGAAAAAGGGGTCAAAGACCCTATCCGACAGGGATGGAGCAATGCCTTCGCCGTTGTCGGCGACGGTGAGCCTTAACCACGGCCCCTGCGGGGTGTCCATCAATTCGGCCCCGATGCGGATCCATTTGTCGGGGCTGGCACCAGGGAATCGTGCGTCCAGGGCGTCTCGAGCATTCGTGAGCAAGTTGATTAAGACCTGTTGAATCTGTTGGGCCTTGCACCGAATTCGGGCCAGATCGTTTGGAATGTCAAAAGTCAGCAGAATCTGGTCTTTGCGGAACGATGCGTAAAGCAACGAGACCGTGGACTCGACTAATTCGCGGACATGGGTCACCGAACTTGCGTTCTTGTCAAGCCGGGAGAAAGCAAGCAGGTTTCGGACAATTCGGGCCATCCGCTCGCTCTCTGCAATGATCGTAGTGGCAGACTCCCGACCGTCGGGAGAAGTCGAGGGGTCGTCCAAAATGAGTTGGGCGAAGTTCATCACCACGTTTAGCGGATTGTTAATTTCGTGAGCGACGCCGCTAGCCAGGGTGCCGATGGACTCCAGTCGCTGCGACTGGAGCAACTGTGTCTGGAAAAGGACCTTCTCTTCCTCGGCCCGTCGCCGCTCGGCAATGTCGCGGCCGGAACACAAAAGACACGTCTTGCCGTCAAGGACGAAGGGGGTCGCACTGATCTCCAAATCCAGGACGTGACCATCGCTGGCCCGAAGCGCCCACTCCACCTTCACTTCCGCATCCGAAGCAAGCCATTGGGCTCCGCTGTCGGGCCCTTCCGCGGGCTTAACAGACAAATCGGCCAGGGCCATACCAAGCAATTCCTGCCTTGGAAACCCAAGCCAGG
>CAYTWV010000628.1:0-2777 GCA_964442235.1 uncultured Myxococcales bacterium
CGAGACGCACCGCCAGCGTGAGTGGCTTTCGCAGATCTAACCAATTTCTCATATCCAACTGATGCCGGCACAACAGCACGGTTCGACTCTGTCGCCGGGTTGGACCCGTAGGGTTCGCCCCCGGTCCCCCCAAATGCCGCAACCCTGGCGGAGGTCTCCTTGCATCCTTCACGCTCCCTCGAATACGCCCCTTGGCCCCAAGAGCCGGCCCCGAATGGTCCCGGTGTCAGCCTGGAACTCCCCCCTAAAACCCCGAAGGGAATCCGGCAGCGGCGCCTGGCACGACTGCTGCAGAACGCCCCCTCCCGGATTCTGAACCGTAATGACCGAGTGGTTGTGCTCAGCGATCTGCACATGGGAAATGGCGGAGGGATGGACGACTTCGCCGAAAACTCCGGGTTGGTGAAATCTGCGCTTTCAAATTACTACTTGGCGCAGGACTATCACCTAATACTTAATGGTGATGTGGAGGAGCTGCACAAATTTTCCTACAAAAAGGTCAAACAAGCCTGGCCTGAGATGTATGATCTATTCGGACAGTTTCGGGATGGCCCCGGGCTGACGAAACTGGTCGGGAACCATGACTGCGATTTGTTGGAGCCGAAACACGCCGACCCAGAGTTCCCGGCTGAAGAGGCCTTAGTGCTGCGCCACGGCGGAGAGCGGATCCTGGTATTCCATGGTCATCAGGCCGGGCATTTTTCTGGCACATCCCACGCGTTGATCCGATTCGGTCTTCGTTACATCGCCAGCCCGCTGGGCTTTCGAAACTATACGGTCTCGGCCAGTGACCGACGAAAATACAGCTACGAGAGCACCATTTACGAATTTGCCCGAGAGGCCGGAATCGCGGCCATTGCGGGCCACACGCATCGCCCATTGTTCGAGTCGATGTCCCGGGCCGACGAGTTGGCTTTCCGTATCGACCAATTGTGCAGGCAGTACGCAGAAGCAGACACCAGACGGCGTGAGAGTCTGGAGAGGGTAATCCGCTTGGTCCGACAAGAGTTTGACCGGGTATCGGCTGGGGCGGGAGCGGGGCTTGCTTCGAAGGTTTACGCAACCCATCGTATGCTGCCGTGCCTGTTCAATTCGGGTTGCGCCATTGGAAAGCGTGGCATCACGGCCATCGAGATCGCCGACGGGGAGATTTCGCTGGTGCACTGGTTCGATACCAGCAAGAGCACTCGTTTCCTGATTGACACTGGATACTCCCCCAGGCGGCTTCCAGGAACCACGGTCTATCGAGTGGAGCTGAGAACGCAGCCGCTGGACTATGTTTTTGCTCGCATTGGTTTGTTGGGATGATTTTGCAAAGACAACGTTCAAGCGTCCATCTCATTTCTTAGACAAATCGGGCCCATGGAGGGCCTTGAAGGAGGTTTCGTCGTGGCTGAAACGGAGATGAAATCGATGCGCCCTGCTGTAGTCAGCGAGGGAGAGCAGAGGAGAGTCAAATCGCCCATGGGTCGGCCAGGGTTCACGGTAACCACTGCAATGATGGGATACGGTCACATGAGGGCCGCCGACAATCTGGCCAGCCGAGGCTACGTGCAAGTCATGCGGGTGGACAAACCGCCCCTGGTGGGGACCACCGAGGATGCCGTGTGGAAAGGAACGCAGTGGGGCTATCACACGGTTTCTCGACTGGTGGAGGGACCTTGGAACGTGCTCTGGAAGGTGCTGGAGCGCATGGAGGAGATTCCGGAGGATTCTCGGCAGGCCTCTCTTTGGCCCAGCCGGGCCATCGAAGCGGGAACCCGGGCGGGGTTGTGGCAGAACGTCGCGGCGGCGGTTCAAAAGGACGGCCTACCGGTGGTTCACTGCTTCTACCTGCCTGCGCTGGTGGCTGCGTACCATGGCTGCACGAACCCCAACTGGCAGCTTCTTTGTGATGTGGATTTTCACCGAATCTGGGTTCCGACTCGGGCGGACAAGTATCGGCTGGAGTACTGCGTGCCAACACCGGCCGGGGCGGACCGTTTGATGTCGTACGGGGTGCCGTCCAGGGCAATCCACGTCACGGGCTTCCCACTGCCGGTTTCGTTGACCGGGGGAGAGGACCTGGCGACCCGTCAGGCCCATGTTGACGCCAGGCTAACGCGCCTGTCTCCGGACTCTAATGAGCCGTTTTCTTTGCTGTTTGCCATCAGTGGAGCGGGCTGTTATCTGGACTTACTAGAGGACTTGGTCCGCAGTCTGGTGGGACCTATTCGGGATGGCGAGGTCAATTTGCGAATCGCTGCGGGTTCCAACACCGAGATACGGGATCGAATTCAGGGATGGCTCTCGGTGTTTGGGCTGGCCCAGCATCGAAACGTCAAGGTGCTGTTTCGACCTGACGTGTTTGATGGGCTGCATCGATTCAACCGGGCGATTCCGAAATCCGACATCCTGATCACCAAGCCGGGCGAGTTGGTCTTCTATACGGGATTGGGCATCCCCGAGGTGCTTTTGCCACCCGTGGGCCAGCACGAAGACAAGAACCGGCGGTATCTACTGGACAATGGTTGTGCTGCCGACTATCCGGGCCCTGAGAACCTGCTTTCTTGGCTTCGGGAGGCACGCCGAGCGGGCTTGCTGGCCGATCTGGCTTCCAACGGTGCGGCCCGAATCCCTGCCACGGGAACCCACGTCATCCATGGCCTTGTGCGTCACGGAGATTCGAACAGCCTCTAACAACTTCGTTTAGTCACCCATAGCCTGGCCTACCCGCGCAACGTCAATCGGCGCGCCCACTCCCTCACGGTCGTGGCACAGACACACCAAGTCACCCC
>CAYTWV010000629.1:0-2774 GCA_964442235.1 uncultured Myxococcales bacterium
GGTAGCACGCACTGGGGCCGTATGGGGGCGGGCGAGTATGCGATTGACGCTATTGCTTGCGTTTCTGGGATTGGTCGTTGTTTTAAACTATGTCGCACTTTTGACCGGTGAGGTACCGAATGTTTCGTATCGTCCGAAGAAGTCCGTCTCGTCTGGTCTTTGCAAGTGTTTGTTTGCTGTTCTTGGGCGGTTGGGGGTGCAGCGAGAGTTCCCCGATTACGGACATTTTTGGGGTCCCCGATGGCCACGGCGATCAGGTGGTTCCCGTGGATGGGGCCGTAGACCTTGTGGAGGACTTCCAGGTACCCGACGATCTGGTTAGTGACGGGAGCGACGGGAGCGACGGGAGCGACTGGAGCGATGGGAGTGACGGCAGCGACGGCAGTGACGGCAGTGACCCTCTCCAGCCAGAATGCCAGGGTCCCGAGGAGTGCGAAGGGGCTTTGGACCAGTGCCAGATTCACACGTGTCTGGAGCAGACTTGTGGAATTGGCTTTGCGCCGCAGGGAACACCTCTGTCCCAGCAAAGCAGTGGCGACTGCCATGTGGAGCAGTGTGACGGGAAAGGGGCCGTGGAGTCGGTGGTTGACGATTCCGACTTGCCTGTGGATGGGAATGACTGCACCGAGGATCGTTGCGCCAGCGGAGTGGCGTCCAACCCGGTTTCAGTGGCGGGCAAGGCGTGTGGCGACGGCTTGGTGTGCGACAATGCGGGGAACTGCGCCGGATGCATTAATGCCGCCGAGTGCGGTGCGACCACGGAATGCCTGACTAGAACATGTGAAGCGAATACGTGTGGGATTATCTATACCACTGGTGGTACCGCGATTAGCGACGCAATCGACGGGGACTGTGCGACGGGGCAATGTGACGGCCAAGGGAACGTACTTTCTGTGGAGGACAATCAGGACCTGCCCGGAGACGACGGCAATCCCTGCACCGTGGAAGCGTGTGAACTGGGCAGTCCTGCCCATCAGCACGTGGCCGATGGGACGCCCTGTTCTCAGGGCGGGGGCATTGTGTGTAGCCAGGGCATGTGTGTGGGGTGCATCCAGTCGTCGGATTGCGGAGCTGACTCGGCATGCCTCACCCGTACGTGTGATGGCGGCACATGCGGCGCCTTGTTCCAAACCGATGGGACGCCCCTTACGGATATGGTTCCCGGCGATTGCCAGAGACCGGTTTGCGACGGGGCTGGCGGCACGGGCTCGATTGCTGACAACACGGACATTCCGTTTGATGACGGGCTGGACTGCACTCAGGAAGTGTGCACATCGGGAGTGCCCGCTTTTTCCCCTGTGAGTGGCGGGACGGTCTGTGACGACAACGGCGGCCAGGTGTGCGACGGCGAAGGGGCCTGCGTCCAGTGCCTGCTTGCATCGGGGTGTGCCTCCCCCACCAATCCATGCTTGGACGCGGCATGCACCAACAATACATGCGGGGTTTCGATGAAGCCGGCGGGATTCCCCCTGTCGGACCTTGCCGTCGGGGATTGCCAGGTGCGAACCTGCGACGGGCTTGGCACCCAAGTCTCGGTGGCCGAGAACTCCGACGTACCAGCGGATGACGGGCAACAGTGTACTCAAGACACGTGTGTGGACGGCGTCCCCGCACATATTCCGCAAGCCATGGGCACTAGTTGTAACCAGGCCGGGGGGGTGATGTGCAACGGTGTCGGGGCGTGTGTCGAGTGTCTTCAGGATGCCCAGTGCGGTGTAAGCACTTCATGTGAGATACATATGTGTGTCGAAGGCCAATGTTTTGTGGAGTTTCCTGTCACAATCCTGGCCGATCCCAATCCGGGCGATTGTCAGGGGCTGCGCTGTGACGGACTGACTGGAGGAACGGAACCATTCGTTTTGAATTCGGACCTGCCTGTTGACGGCAACGAATGCACCGGGGACGTTTGCACCTTGGGCGTTCCCTCGAATCCAGTGCTGCCCTACGGAGCTTACTGCTCTTCGGGCGGGGTTTGCGGTTTGGGAATGTGCCTGGTTCCCGTGTGTGGCGATGGCCGCCTTTATGGGATAGAGATTTGTGACGATGGTAATGCGGTCAATGGCGATGGTTGCGACAACAACTGTACGGTAACGGCGTGCGGCAATGGGCAAGTTGGGGCTCCGGAAAGCTGTGACGACGGTCACCAGGTCAGCGGGGATGGCTGCTCTTCCGCTTGTGCGCTGGAGATGGGTTATGTTTGCACGGGCGTTCCCAGCGTCTGCTTCACGGTATGCGGCGACGGTTTCCGGGTCGGTACCGAGCAGTGCGACGACGGAAACCATCTGGAGGGAGACGGCTGCGGAGCAACATGCCTGCAGGAGCCGGGTTGGGAGATTGAGCCCAACAATACGTGTGCATCGCGTAACAACTTGCCGGAGTTTTCGGGTTCGCCGATGACTGCGTCGATCAAAGGTTCGAACATACCTGGAGCGACCGACCTTGGGTATTTTGCGTTTACTCTTACTGGCAGCAAGCCTGTTAGTGTCATGATTGAAACATATTTTGGGGCTCCGGGAGTGTGTGATTCCACTGCAGCGAATGATACATATATCGCTTTGCTTGCTCCTGACTGTACTACGGAACTGGCCAAGGATGACGACTCGGGGCCGGGATTCTGCTCGTTGATCAGCGCAACCACCATGGCGGCAGCCCGAAACCTCGCTGCTGGCACCTACTATGTGATGGTGAAGCATTCAACGTTATCGCAGGGCAATTCCCTGGGCTTCACGCTGGCGGTCTCCATACTCTCGACCTGTGGAGCAAATGGGCTGGAG
>CAYTWV010000630.1:0-1678 GCA_964442235.1 uncultured Myxococcales bacterium
GTTTGCGCAGCAGACCGCTGCGCGCAGGGCCGAGGACGAGCGTGCCTGCCTGAACTATGTGGCCGTGACCCGGGCCAGAGACCATCTATATCTAGGCGGCTTTAAGTCGGGCACCCACTCGGCGCCCGAGGCCAACGCCGAGCAGGCCAGTACTCTTCATGTCGAGGCCTGGAATGCCGTTTCGTGGCTGGGCAAGCAGGTGGAGCAAGGAAATCTCAAGGGGATTCGGGTGTGCTCCGAAGAAACGGACAACAACTCGGACGACACGGCGAACCAGAGACTGACTTTGGAAAGTGGGCAGACCCCGGCCCAACTGGTGCGGTTGCCTGTGGAACCGCTCCAAGAACTGCCACTGCGCGGGCCCGTGGGGAGTGGAGTTTCCGTCTTGTTTGAGGAGGAACTGGCGTCTCGAGGGGCGGTGGAAGAAGGGGGGGCGGAGTATGAAGCCCAGGCCGAGGAGTGGGGCGGGCTTGGGCAATTGCTGGCGGTCTCCAAGGCCATGGCCCGCGGCAATGCCCTGCACGCCGTGATGGGGGCAGCGGCCTTGTGGGGCGAGGGGGTGACCCGTGAATGGGCGCAACGATTGGTCAGGCAGCATCTGCCCATTTCCCAAGAAGCAGCCGAGGTTGTGGACGAGGCGATGGCCTTGCTGGCCGACCCCCAAATCGCTCCGTACCTTCTGGGACCCGGATTGAGTGAGCAGCCCATTATCATGCGACAGAGTGCAAAGGGGGTTCGGTTCGGTATCCCCGACAGGGTGGCACTGATCCCGGGTAGGGTGGTCATTCTGGACTTTAAGACTCAGCGGCACCCAGAGAGAGTGGATAAGGCGACTTTGCAGAAGTATGCACACCAGTTGCGCACCTATGCGGACTTGCTGCGGCAAATCCTGCCTCTGCCCGGTGTCGAAGGGGATTTGGCGATGCCCATCCAGGCCTTCCTGCTCTGGACCCATGTCCGCCGCTTGGAAGAAGTCTCAATCTAGGGCCGAATCGTGCAGATTCCGGCTTGATTATCCGAAATCGACCAGTAAGCTAGCGCACTGGCTTTGGAGTGCCTACGGGGCGCATTTTCACGGAGGATAGACATGAAGCGGTTCTTGATGCTGGGGCTGGGGGCGTTGCTGGCGACGGGGTGTTATCAGACCTCGGATACGGTTATTGAGAAGCAAACGACTCCTCCTGGCAATGCTGCCGATGGGATTACGTTGCCGGCAGACGCATGGACTGGCCAAGGCTGTGTGGTGGATGGGGATTGTGCAGGGGAACTCTCGCCCGGGTATTGCGAAAAGGCCGTCTGTATGGCGGGCCAGTGCAAGCTGGTGGATGTGGTGGCTGGAACCACTTGTTCCGACCCGACCGTGGCCGTTGCGTCGTGCGAAGCCCGCCAATGCGTGGCCGGGGCCGAAGGAATGACCTGTGCGGTTCGCCCGGCCCCCAACGGAATGCCCTGCGGCGTGTTTTATGCTGCTTGTGGTGGCACGGGCGTTTGCGCCCAGGGCAATTGCGTCGACCCCTGCTTGGGCAATGACCCCTGCAAGGTCGGGCAGTGCACCACCACGGGTTGCAAGTACGAAGCCACCAACGAAGGGGCCTCGTGCAGTGATGGGAACGGCTGCACGGCCAACGACCTGTGTACCGCTGGCGAATGCGTGGGCACGCTGACGTGCCAGTGCGCC
>CAYTWV010000630.1:1688-2773 GCA_964442235.1 uncultured Myxococcales bacterium
CAGTGCGCCGACGATACGGATTGTGTCCCGTTGGACGACAACAACGTCTGCACCGGCGTGCTGACCTGCCAGAGCGGCCAGTGCAAGATTAAATCCGGCTCGGTCAAGAGTTGTGGACTCACCGGCCTGGAGCCGTGTGTGGTGAACCAGTGCAACCCGATCACGGGTCTCTGCGAAGAGAAACAACCTACGCAGCCCACGCCTTGTGACGATGGCATCGCCTGCACCCAAGGCGACCAGTGCAAGGACGGCGAATGCACGGACTTCGCCAGCGCCACGTGCGAGTACCTCTGCGCCGACGGCGAAGACGATGATGGCGACAACGATGTCGACTGTAACGATGAAGATTGTTACGGCCAGCCCGGATGCCCCGCTCCCACGTGCGGCGATGGCACCTGCAACGGGACCGAAACCTGCGTCTCCTGCGCTCTGGATTGCGACGTATGTCCCCCCGCGTGTGGCGATGGCGAATGTAATGGCATGGAAACCTGCGCCACTTGTGGCCTGGATTGCGGCGTCTGCCCGCCGTCATGCGGCGATGGCACCTGCAACGGGACCGAAACGTGCACCACCTGCGAGCAGGACTGTGATGTGTGCCCGCCGGAATGCGGCGATGGCCAGTGTAACGGAGCTGAACTCTGCGGAACGTGCCCGGCGGACTGTGGCGTATGCCCTCCCTCTTGCGGCGACGGCGAGTGCAACGGCGACGAGACCTGCACCAACTGTGAACTCGATTGCGACGCTTGCCCTCCCTCTTGCGGGGACGGTAGCTGCAACGGAACCGAGACCTGCACCACCTGTGATCTGGATTGCGGCGTCTGCCCGCCGGAATGCGGCGACGGAACCTGCAACGGCGACGAAGATTGCTCGACTTGCGAAGCCGACTGTGACCCATGCCCCTGCGCGGACTGCGACTAATCTCAACAGGTCCGCTCTGGCCAGCAATCATCCCGGGGGGCTTCGTTGGCCATTGGCCGGTGTGCTCGACGTGCCAAGCACGCCTGCGCTTCCGTCCAGCAGGCCGCCTTGCCCGCCGGGCGCTCGCTGGCCAAATCGGACCTGTTGGACATGGGAACATCCCTAAC
>CAYTWV010000631.1:0-2761 GCA_964442235.1 uncultured Myxococcales bacterium
CGAAGGTGGTGGGCTGGGTGGCGGCGTGCCAAGCATTGCCGACAACCTGGCGGTCAACATCAAGGCCAATGCGGGCCCCAGCAGCGTCGATTCCATCTCCGGCCCCAAGAAGAAACTGGAAGTTGCAAAGGTCCAGGCCAAGGAAGAAGAGAAGATCAAGGTCAAGGTCAGAGGCGGAGAGGCCATGGGCCTCGTGGGCGGCAAAATTGACAAGGCCGCACTTGTGAAGTACATCCGCCAGCGCACCGTGGGTGTGCAGAGGTGCTACCTGGACGCCGTGCGACGTAACCCCAGTGCGGGTGGTCGCTTGGTGCTGCAGGTGACGATCGCCGTCAACGGGCGCGCCAGCGTCGAGGTTGTTTCCGATGAAGTCGGTGATCCCAGCGTGGGCAAGTGCGTGGCGAATCAGATCAGAAACTGGCGTTTCCCCGCCCCCGAGGGGAAGTCTGTCCAGCTCAAATTGCCCTTTGTGTTCCGCTCCATCTAAGTCCACGAACCCTTGGGGCTTGAATTCTTGATCGACTAGCGTTATATTCGCTGGCGTTCGGCAAAAGTACAGCGTTGGAGTTTGGCTATGAAAAAAATTCTGTCGGTTCTTTTTTTGGTTCCCATCGTGGGTCTGCTGTGGGTCGGGTCAGCTTTTGCTGCCTCCTCCGCTGACGGTCCGTCGGTGAACCGTATGACCGCCGCCGACCTTAAGTCAGGCGGCAAGGACATGACCGATGGCATGCGCAAGAAGGTCCAGACCGTGGAGATGATGCTCCGCGCGGCCCGCAAGGCCAAGGACATCGAGCGCCTGGACGACATCAACGATAAGTTGATGGCCATGAAGGGCATGTTGAACATCGCCGAGGGGTACTACTTCGATCTGATCGAGAACCTCAAGGCCGGCGATCTCGAGACCGCCCGCGGTCAATACCGCAAAATTCAGATCGCTTTCGACAAGCTGCAGGAACTCAACCAGCAGGTGGCCGCCGGGTCGGAGCCTGGTACGGGCGGAACCTACGGGCAGCCGTCCGTGGTCGAGTGGCAGCAAGGGGACGAGGATCTGCCCCCGGAGCAGACGGACGAAGACGTTGGTTTCGACACCGTGTTTTTGGACGCGCCGCCGGTTCCCTCTGGTGCGAAATAGTCCTTCCGATATTTTCGGTTGACAGGAAGCCCTGCTGAGGGCTACCGTCCTTCGTGCCGAAAAAACATAGTGGTAGCAACCCATGGCGTTAGACCGGGGAGACAGAGAGATATGCGTATGAGAATTTTGAGCAGGGTTGTTTTGGGTGTGTTGGCCGCCTGCCTTTTGGTGCCGAGTTTCGCCTCCGGCCAGGTCATTGGCAAGGCTGTGGACGAGGCTCTGGCCAAACAGATGGGGGTCAAGGCGGCGCAGTTCGTGATCTATCCCACCCTCGGGACTGCGTTCCAGTACAACTCCAACCTGTACTACGTGTCGGCCGACGACTCGTCGCAGAAGGCCAAGGGCGCGGGGATCTTGATGTTCTACCCCGGCCTGGCCATTGAGACCGGGAAAGAAGCCGCCCTGGGTTTGACCATTACCGGTCAGCTTGAGGCCCGTAAGTACCTGGACTCCAGTAAGGCCGCCTCCTCCCAAAGCACCATTGGCGGCGTGGCCGGCTTCGACGCGTTGTTCTTCAGGAAGGGCCCTGTCCAGCTGGGTCTGAACGACCAGTTCAAGTACCAGCTCCAGCGCCGGAACGTGGAAATGGCTGGGACCTGGGACCGCGTGTTCAATCAAGCGGGCGTCAATGTCGGGCTGGTGCCTGGCGGCGGAGCCCTGCGGTTCAACTTCGGGTATGCCTATCTCATCGACTTCTTCACCGACATGGACGCTGACTGGGGCGATGTGGTCGTCCACCAGTTGAGCGCGAAGTTCAACTGGAAATGGCTGCCGTTCACTGCCTTCATCGCCGACGTCAACTGGCAGCTCCGGGATTACGTGGCTGATGGCTATGGTCGCTATGGAGAGTCCACCGACAACAAGCCCTTCAAGGCCCGGTTTGGTATCAACGGTGCCTTTACCCGAACCATCTCCGCGCTTATCGTGGGCGGCTACGGCAACTCCATGCATGACGTTCGGCCCGTTGCGGCTGGCGACCCGGTCCCGAACAAGGGCGAGAACGACTCCTACAGCGGCGTCATCGGTCAAGCCCGGCTCACCTGGGCGCCGAACAAGCAGACCATGTTGCAGGGTGGCTACAGCAGGGACTTCAGGGACAACCTGTTCACCAACTTCCTGGTCACGGACGAGTTGAAGGTCACCGCCCGGCAGAAGTTGGGGACCAAAGTGCAGGTTACCGCTGACGTGGCCTACTCCTGGCTTGGCTACTCGACGCTTCCCGCCAAGTACGGCACCAGCCTTCCTGCTGGCAGCACCTTCGGCAACATCAACCGAACGGACACGGAACTGAGGGCCTCTCTGGCCTGCGCCGCTGATATTACCCGTTGGCTGGGCGTGTCTCTGGGCTACACCTACGACAACCTGATGAGTGACTTTTACATGAAGGCCCCGGTTGTCGGTGGGGCGACCAGGTTGGACAAGATGGATTACAAGGTCCAGATTGTCGACGCGATGCTGATTTTCCGGTACTAGCCAAGTACTTACGCCCCTCCCCTCTCGGTAGGCTCACTCCACTTTTGAAGGCTTGAGATGGAACCTGGCAACAAGCGTTTGGAGGGTGTAGTTGGGGTCCTTGGCATGGCCCTGTCCTGTTCGCCACCCGACACCCGAGAGTACGAAAGGGTACAG
>CAYTWV010000632.1:0-2738 GCA_964442235.1 uncultured Myxococcales bacterium
TACGCCGCCTATGTTGAGAAGGAACTGTTGGAGTTCCTCGCCACCCGCCCCATCAAACGGCCACCGGGCCTGACCTACGAGTATTCCAACGCCGCTTCGGGGCTCTTGGGCTTCCTGCTTGCGAAACTGGCTGGCCAGCCTTGGGAAGACCTGGTCCGCAAATCGATCTTAGAGCCCTTGGGCCTTTCCGATACGATGGTGACGCTTGGTCCCGAACAAATCAGCCGCTTTGCGAAGGGCTACTTCTACAGCGGCGAGGCCGGTTTGGAGGCCGTTCCCCCCTGGACCTTTGGGGTCCTTGCCGGTGCCGGGGCCCTTCGCTCTACTTGCCAGGATTTGCTCCACTTCCTGGCAGCATCGATGGCGTTTCAACCGACGCCGATGGATGAGGCATTGGCGGCTCTGCTTGTGGATGTCCGGGCAGCCGAGTCGGAGGAGATGAGGATGGCGCTGGGCTGGCACGTTGTCGCTCTTCCTGACCACCCAATTTTCTGGAAGGACGGCGGGACATATGGAGCATACGCTTTCCTAGCATTCATCCCTTCCAAGAAGATTGGTTTTGTGATTCTCACAAACACTTTTTCGCTCGATACGCCCATCGCCGAAGTGGGCTTCCGATTGGCTGCGTTCCTGAGAAAACGTCAGGAATAGCGGTGATTCGGTTCTGTCCAGATTGGGACTTCGCATTAGACATGGTCAGGCGAACGGAACAGGCGAGGCCGGTCAGGGCGCGGCGCAGGGGGCGGCCGCAGAGGCACTATCCAGCGCACCCAGAGGGCTTTCGTGCCAGTCGCCACCCCAAAGCCAGAGTGCCCAGCAACAGTAGAAGCATCGTCCCCGAACTTGGTTTGTCATCTTGCACTCGGCCCATTCGGCATCCGTTGCTGCAGCTAGGCGACGAAGCAGTCTCTTCCACGCGCCCGGCATCCGGCTCCCCGTCGGGCACAATGGCATCCCCTTCACATCTGCCGAACAGACACTCCTGGCCCGGGTCGCAGGTTCCACAGGTGCCACCGGAGCCATTTGGGCCACACTCGCGGTTGATGCAGTTCGTTACCGGCACTCGCAGACACTTCCGGGCCTCTGGGCCGGCGGATTCCTCGAACAGTAGCTCGCCCCCGCACTCGTACCTCTTCTTCTCGACACTGTACCCACAAGCGGGGCCATTTGGCCCGCAGTCCATCTTGACCATAGGCAGGCCGTCGCAGCGGACCACGGCATTCCCGTCGCAGCACCCGGTCCCGGGGCGGATGCCCTCGCACACCTCAATGCACGTTCCTGACACACATGTGCCTGTTCCCGGACAGGTCCCGCAGTATCCACCACAACCGTCCGGCCCGCATTCCCGCCCCGCACAGGCGTCGATTGGACAGGGTTCACATTCGTAGTCGGCGTTGCAACGACTGCTGGCAGGGCATGCCGAGCAGTAGTTTCCATCTCCGTCGGGGCCACAAGTACCAGGCCCGCAGGGATCCTTGGTGCATACGCCGTCGACGCAAATCATCCCTGTTGAACACTCGCCACAGGTGCTCCCACACCCGTCAGGGCCACATGCGCGACCTTCGCACTGCGGACCACTGGGACAGGTCGCAGCACAGTCACGAGGCGGGGGCGTACTCAGACTGCCGGGAGAGTAAGGGGCAGAACGATAGGGCCAAGCCTGGGGAACGCATTGATATTGACCAATATAGGAACACCCTGCTACATCAGTATAACACCATTCGGATTCTGGCATGAACCCGCAATATTCATCATATTCACAGTCCTTCCTGTATAGAGTACCCCCACCCGCCATAGTGCCGCCTGCCCAATTCATTGCGACTGCATCATGAAGACAGCATCCAGCGACCCCTATACCCCCATATTCTGAATAGCACTTTCCATCAAAGCAGAGCTGGGCAGCCGGGCAACGACCACACGACCCCCCGCAGGGCGCTCCACCGAATCCACCGCACTGGATGCCATCGCATTGAGAATTACAATCTGCGACGCACTTACCGTCCATACATCTGGCGCCGACTTCGCATTTCCCCGCATTCTTGTGGGTCTTGGCGCCGCACAGCCCGCCACAACCATCGTCACCACATTCCCGACCTTGGCAATCCGGCACGCAACATTTGCCACTGTAGAGGCACACTTCTCCCTGTTTGCATTGGCCGCAGGTTCCTCCACAGCCATTTTCCCCGCACTGCCGCCCCGAACAATCCGGAACGCATGCCCCCCCGCCCCCACACAGTCTTTCACAGATGCTGTCACAGCCCGAGTCCCACTCCAGGTCGCAGCACCCGGTTCTGACGAGGCAGACACACTCCTCACACTTGCACCCGCCACATCCGCCAGTGGGACCAGATGGGTGGCCGGAGTCTGCAGCGTATGCATCGACAGCCTCGGCCCCCCGCGATGCCGGTGCAGGCCATACGACGAACGTCAAGATGAAACAGACGAAGGCTGCCATATGCGATACCGGCAAGTTCCAACGGCTCATTGCCATTATCTCCTGTAACCACATCTACAATAGCATAAAGCCGCACACACGATTACTAGGAAGCTGAGAACGAGCAGTCCGGCGGAGCCTGACGCCCCGCTCCTTTCGGACACCATTGAGATAGTGCACCCGTCGCCAGGCCGCTCTCTGGGCTCTTCAGCTTGGCTACCAGAATCCTGCACGATATCTGGCACATCCGGCAGCGACTCTGAGGCATCGGTATCCTCCACCTCTATGACATCTGCATGTTCCG
>CAYTWV010000633.1:0-2737 GCA_964442235.1 uncultured Myxococcales bacterium
GCATTGGATGCCGCCGGGGAATTGACGGACTTGGGCAGATTGCTGAGCACGGGGCATGTGCATCCGCGATTGTGCCGGGCGCTGCTGGAGGTTTGTGACGCGGATTTGGAACGTGTGGCGGGGTGGTGTGCGGTGCTCTCCGAGGAGATCGGCTGGCGGCTGAGTCCGGCAGAGTGGGCACTGAAGTTGGGGGTGGAGGAGGGCAATGATATCGATGTGCTTTGGAATGCGGTAATGGGCCGGGGTGGCGTTGTGGAGGGGGAGGGAGTGCTTCCTGGTGCCGCGCAGGTCCGGCGCACGGCGACCGAATTGGTCGGATGGAGACGGGGTCTTGACCTGGGCAACCCCAAAAAGGCGAGCCGGCCGTGGGGAAATGCCGAGGCCACGTCGGCCATGGTAGCAGGGTTTCCCGACAAGATCGGGGCGGTGCGGGCCGACGGCAGCGACCGGGTTTCCTGGGCAGGCGGAGTTACGGCTCGGCTGCACAAAGGCAGCACGTGCCGGGGTGCGGGGCCCTTTTTGGCGTTGGACGTCGAGGAGCGGGAAGCCGGGAAGTCTGCCGATGCGAACCAGGAACGCTGGGTTCGATGGGCGATGCCACTGGATGAGGCCACGTTGCGCAGGACGCACCCGCATCTGTTTCGGGAGGAGGTCGAGTACACCTATTTGGATGACCGGGATATCGTGGAGCGAGTCCACCAGTTGTGGTTTGGGGATGTGTTGTTGCGTTCCAGGAACGAGCGAGGCGGACCCGGTGCGGGACCCATTCTGGCCTCGTTGATCCAAGAGGGGCGTGTTCATCTTGAGGCCTGGGACGAGGATGCGGAGCCATGGATGGCTCGAGTTCGTTGCGTGGGCCAATGGTTTCCCGAACGCAAGCTGATTGCGTATGACAACGACGAGATTCGGCTGGTACTTCTGGAGTTTTGCGAAGGAGCAACCCGCGTTGCGCATTTGCGTGACCGCTCGCTTCTGGCAGCGATGAAGAACGTGCTTTCGCAGGACGATGTGCGGTTTGTGGAACGAATGGCGCCTCTTCGCTTGGACTTGCCCGGTGGTCACAAGATGAAGTTGCGGTATTCGCTTCAGGAGCCACCGACGGGGCGGGCGCGAATTCAGGATTTGTACGGAGTTGAACAGACACCACGGGTTGGTGGGGGCCGCATCGCAGTGCGGGTGGAGATTCTGGCGCCAAACAACAGGCCTGTGCAGGTAACCGAGGATCTGGCAGGGTTCTGGCGAACGTTATACCCCGAGATTCGAAAAGCTCTCAGCCGGCGATATCCACGTCACGAGTGGCGTTAGGGGCATTTTCTGTCGGTCGAAACTCAAGAAACTCTACCGAGTAGTTAGCCTTTCCAGCGGCAAACAGTTCGGGATTCAGGGTGTGCCCCAGCGTGGCTCGGAGGGCGAGTACGGTGTCTATTTTGTAGCTTCCCTTACGGAATCGGCGCTGGGATACGACCTGGCCATTTTTCTGCTGAATCTGGCGAATCAGAAGCGGTACTTGTTCGTCGGGGCAGGCAAACTCCACAGAGAGATAGGGTTCCATGAGTGTGGGCCCGGCTAACAAGAAGGCGTCTTGAAACGCCTTGCGGGCGGCATCTCGAAAGACCGAGTCGTTGGAATCCAGGCTGTGGCATTCGCCGCCCAGGAACTCGACTTTTACGCCAGCGATACGGTGGCCGGCGTGAGGGCCCGATGCCATGACATCTTCGACGCCGCGTCGAACGGCCGCGGCATAGGCCCTAAGGGGCGACTCTTCGGGAAGTCCATCAAAATGGAATTGAACCGGGCCCAGGGGCACGGGGGATATGCGCAAGTCGACTTGTGCGAATTCCATCCCATGACTGGTTTCCCTGTGGATTCGAGACGACATCGTTTCCGTGCGGGTGACGGTTTCTCTAAGCGAGGGCTCAAGGGGATAGCTGACGTAGTGAATGCCGAACTCGTCGGTCAAGCGACGCATGGAAGAGACCAGCCTGGATTCGCTGGTGCTGGCCAGGACGAGGGGGTCGGATACGGACTCGGGCTCCGTGGTGTGGTTTGCGGGGTCTTCACGAGTTATGCGGTGAAGGGCCGTCAGGAGAGTTTCCTGGGTATCGGGTGCCAGGGGCATCAAGCTGGTTCGGACCACATGAGGCGGAATCTCCATGTCTTCGAGCCGAATCGGGTACTGGGGGCTGCACAGGGTATGTCCCGCTCCCGAGACTCGCAGGCCGAAGAGGGCAACGACGTCACCAGCGGAGGCTGACTCCAGGGCAGTGCGGTCGCCGGCCGTGATGCGGTAGATGGTGGTGATGCGTTCTCTCGCATTAAGGGTCGAATCCAGCAGGAGCTGGCCCGGCCGAAGCTCACCCGAGAAGATCCTGACGAAGCTAAGGCGGCCCAGCCCAGGCTCATGAATGACTTTGAAGCAGAGGGCCGCAAGGTGTTCCGAGGGGGCCGGGTCCAGGCGAACAGGCTGATTGGGCGACTCGGGGGATGTGGCAACAAAGGGCCCGACGTCATCCGGTGCGGGCAAGTAGTCGATGATGGCATCCAAGAGCAACTGAATGCCGTTATTTCTTGCGGCGGAGCCAGCCAGGACCGGGACAATCCGCATCTGGGCCACTGCGGTGCGAGCGGCGACAAGCAGGTCCTCGGGGTATACGGTTTCCTGGTTTAGGCACTTGGCGCACAAGGTCGGGTCGAATTCAGAGAGGGCTTCCCCCAATTCTCGCCGCTTGCGGATCAC
>CAYTWV010000634.1:0-982 GCA_964442235.1 uncultured Myxococcales bacterium
CCTGCATGGAGAACACGTCCAGATCCTGGGCAAAGCGCATGGTTTGCTCGATGGTCTCCTGGGTCTCCACCGGCAACCCGAGGATGAAGGTGCCATGGATCACCACGCCCACACGGTGGCAGGCCTTGGTGAAGCGGCGCATTTCATCGGTGGTCACACCCTTCTTGATGCGCTTGAGGATGTCGTCATTGCCCGACTCGTAGCCGACGAGGAAGAGCCGCAGACCGCAATCCTTGAAGAACCGGATGGTGTCTTCATCGAGGTTGGCCCGGCTATTGCAGCTCCAGGTCAGCCCCAACGGTGCGAGCTTCTTGGCGATCTCCCGAGCCCGCGGCAAGTTGGCCGTGAAGGTGTCATCATCGAAGAAAAACTCCCGAACCTGCGGGAAGAGCTTCTTCATGTACGCCATCTCAGCGGCTACGTTCTCGGCTGAACGCACCCGGTACTTGTGGCCGCCAATGGTCTGAGGCCACAGACAGAACGTACACTGAGCCGGGCAACCCCGACCCGTGTACATCGAGATGTACGGGTGCATCAGGTAGCCGATGAAGTACTTCTCGATCTCCAGATCTCGCTTGTAGACGTCGGCCACCCAGGGCAGCGCATCCATGTTGTGGATGAGATCCCGCTCCGGGTTGTGGATGATCTTGCCTTCCTTGCGGAAACTCAGCCCCGAAATGGATTCCATCGGGCGGTCTTCGCAAACCTCCTTGCAGGTGAAGTCAAACTCCTTGCGCCCCACCCAATCGATCGCCGGGGACGCCTTGAGCGTCTCGGTCGGCAAGACGGCCGTGTGTGCTCCAATGAATCCGATCTTGGTGTCCGGACGCTGGGCCTTGATGGCTTCAGCCACCTTGCAGTCGTTCTTCAGCGACGGCGTGGACGTGTTGATGATGACGTGCGGGTAGCTGCGCGCGATCCGCAGGCACTCCTCCTTGCCGATGTTGTGGGGCGGACAATCGAGGAGCTTGGCCCCGGGGAC
>CAYTWV010000634.1:992-2733 GCA_964442235.1 uncultured Myxococcales bacterium
GGATACCAGAAAGAGGTGACCTCACGGCGGGCCTGATAGCGGGCACCGGCGCCGCCATCGAAGCCATCGAATGAGGGAGGGGATAAGAACAGGGCGGACATGGAAATCAGGGATGAGTCGAAAAGTGGTAGAGAGAGGGGAGGATCGCTCCAGTCTTACTCCGACTTGACCTCTATTTTCTTGGCTGCTGCCATCTTGGCCTTGAGGTCGGCAAGCTGGTCCACAGCGGCCCCGGAGGCTCCACTCGAGCACCCGCCCGAACCACCTGAAGCTTCGTGGGAATGGTCGTGCGGCAAGTCGTTGCCACCGCGGGCAAAAGAGGATTTCACGCCGGCGAACTCACGGTTCACCGCCTCCTTGGCTTCGGCGAGATGCCCCTTGCCGATGGTGGCCCCATTGTAGGCCGAACGAGTCAGCTCAGGGCTGGAGGGATAAGCAGGGGGTCGTGAACCGAAGTTGTACTTGAAGTTAACCCACGAATCCCTCGGGCTGCTGCTCAACGCCCCCGACGGCTCAAAGCCCGAGTGCATCATGCAGTTCTCGCAGCGGACATCGCGGCCGCAACCGCGCTCATCCACACCGAAACGGTCCCATTTCACCTCGGCCAACATCTGGGCGTAAGTGGGGTAGTGACCCTCGGTCATCACATAGCAGGGGGCTTTCCAGCCACGGACGTTGTAGGTCGGCACGGCCCACGCGCTGCAAGCCAACTCCCGTTTGCCGGCCAGGAATTCCAGATAACCCGGAGTCCCGAAGATGGTGAACATTTGGCCCCAACGCTCGATGTCCTTGAACTTCTGGCGGGTCATCTCGCGGGTGAGGAAGAACTGGGCCGGGTCTTTGCCCAAGCGCTTGACCATGTCCTTCTTGGCGGCGTCATAGTCGTAGCCGGGTGAGATGGTGTGACCATCGACTCCCAGCGAGCTGAGGAACTTGAACATCTCCTCCAGCTCGGCGGTTTCGGTCTCCTTGTACACCGTGGTGTTGGTGGCGACCTGATAGCCCAAGATCTTGGCCATCTGGATGGCGGCCACGCACTCCTTGAAGACACCCTCGCGCTCGACGATGAGGTCGTGGGTGAACTCCAAGCCGTCGACATGGACATTCCAATAATGCCACTTGCCGGGCCGAATCACCGTCTTGGACTTGGCAGCCGCGTCCGCCTTGCGGATGACATCGGCCTCCTTTTCGGTCACCAGTTTCTCTGCGAGCAACTGTGCCAACTGGGGTTCGAAGGCCGGAGTGTAAACGCTCGCCAGGTACTCCCGCATCTTCTTGCGCATGAAGACACCGTTGGTGCAAATGTACACCAAACGGCCCTGCCCCTGCAGACCCTCCACCAACTCCTCGATCTTGGGATAAATCAAGGGCTCACCGCCGCAGATCGAAATCATGGGAGCATCGCATTCTGCCGCAGCCGCCAGACACTGCTCCAGCGGCACCATGTCTTTCAGCGAGGTGGAGTACTCCCGGATACGACCACAGCCCGTGCAAGTCAGGTTGCAGGTATGGAGCGGCTCCAACTGCAACACCATCGCGTACTTGGGGGTGCGTTTGAGTTTATGTTTGACGATGTGCCGGGCGATCTTGGCCGTCGGCGCGAGAGGGAAACGCATGGTTGGAAAATCAATTGGCAGGCACCCGGACCACTAGGGCCATGGCGACCGTTCGGGTCGACGAGGCGGTGAATGCAACTCCGTTGGTCAGAGAACCCGGGGCTGAACGGGGTGCGGGATCGGCC
>CAYTWV010000635.1:0-2729 GCA_964442235.1 uncultured Myxococcales bacterium
GCGAGCTGGGTTCAGAACGTCGTGAGACAGTTCGGTCCCTATCTGCCGTGGGCGCTGGAGATTTGAGAGGAGTCGTCCCTAGTACGAGAGGACCGGGATGAACAGACCTCTGGTGCATCAGTTGTCGTGCCAACGGCATGGCTGGATAGCTAAGTCTGGAAGGGATAACCGCTGAAAGCATCTAAGCGGGAAGCCCCCCCTAAGATAAGGTGTCCCAAGCGCAAGCTTCTAAAGACCCCTCGGAGACTACGAGGTTGATAGGCCGGGTGTGTAAGCGCAGCAATGCGTTCAGCTAACCGGTACTAATCGGTCGTGCGGCTTGATCACCTACGAAATGACCCTTCAACGACGGAACTCTTCTTACGATCCTTGTTCTAATTGCAGAATCCTCCATCCAATTGTGCCAACCGGAAACCTCAGTTTCCGGGTGACCTTGGCGGAGGGGCCACACCCGATCCCATCTCGAACTCGGAAGTTAAGCCCTCCAGCGCCGATGGTACTGCCGGGCTTCCCCGGTGGGAGAGTAGGTCGTCGCCCGGATAAATACACAAAAACCCAGCCCCTCAAAAGGCTGGGTTTTTGCGTTTAACGGCCCTGTCTGCCGTCGCCGTCGCCGTCGCCGTCGCCGTCGCCGTCGCCGAATCCTGCGCGTTGTTATCGTCTAACCGGCTTGAGTTCCTCCAGGCCAAACGGTTTGCGTATGCCGTCCACACCCCGATGCAGCGGGAATCATAACGGCAATCGGCGCATGATGGCGCTTTGATCCGATCCGATGCAAGCGGGCCGATGGGCTGCGAGCGGTGGAACGCCGCAAAGTGCTCGGCAAGGTCGGGTGCGGTGCACATGGGGCCTCCGCAGGCTTCGGCAACCTGGGTGCGGAGTGCTAGAGAACGTGCACCGCGTAGGGCCTTCGCAAGGGGTTGCGCCAATTCCGTGATCGACACCAGCAGATCCAGGGAATCCTCCATGCCCCCAACGGGTGCTGCCACACTCAGCACGAGTTCGGGGTACCTTCCTAACCTGGCAGCGATGAAGCGGGGGAAATCGGGCAATTCGTCCAGATTCAGGTGCGTAATGACGAAGTTGATGGCAACACCCACATTCAGACGATGTGCATTACGGGCGGAAGCCAGCTTTCTGTGAAGCGTGTTGGGCACACCCGTTAAAGCCAGCATCCGGCGCTGAAATTGCGAGTGCAAACTCAGAAAGATGGAGTCGGGCAGGTCCCAGGTGCCTTGGCTGGAGCAAAACTTCTGCCACCAGGCGGGATGGCTGGGAACCAGGCCATTGGTCTGAATGACTGTGGCCAGACCAAGGCTTCGTGCGAAGGAGACCAGACTGGGCAGTTCGGGAACAAGGCTGGGTTCGCCACCGGAAAAGACCACTCGTTGGGCCCCTGACGACTTGGCCTGGGTGATGGAAGCCAGAATTTGCTCCGAATTGGTAATGCGATTGTCGGCCCAGCCCTTGGCGCTGCAGAAGGGACACGCCTCGTTGCAGCGGCGTGTGATTCGCAATTCCAAGTCCCGGCCTAACAAGGAAGTCGTTTCCGGCGGTGCCAGGAGCGTGCGAACCTGTGTGCTGGTGAGTTCCCTCTCTGTTGCGACCAGGACAGCGCAAAACAGGTCCAGAAAGCGGATGGCCGGCCCACTTAGCTTTCCGGCATGGCCCACGAGGAAATGGAGGGTTGTTTTGTATGCGGGCTGCTTGCTATCGGCGGCGGCAATCCAGATGTCTGCCAAGGAAGCCGGATCGACATTCCCTGAGCCACTGTTGGAAAGAGTTTGCCCTGTCTGAGGGGACTTGCGGGCAAACAGCAGTCGAAGGCGCTGGCCCGAAGTCGCGTCTTGGAGGTGCCACTCTGGGGCTTTCCGGGCCAGGGGCTCCAAGAGACGCTGCAGCACCGCCTGGCGGCCGGGGTCGAGGGTCATGGCACTTCGCTCCAGTCAAGACGTGGACTTGTCGAGCGTACGCGTCACAAGAGGACAACGCAACGGAAGAGATACAAGGGCCTTGCGCAAATGGCGGAAAGTGGGGAAACTGCCCTGGTCAAAGCGGAGGCGCACCCATGAATCTGGGACGGATGTTCGGGCTGGTGTTGATGTTTGGTCTTGTAACGCTGGTGGCGTGTGGTGGCGAGGATGGGGGGACGTCGGATGTTGGAGTGGGGGAAACGAAGGATGGGACCGGGGATTGGGTGGAAGATGGGAGATTGGATGTGGCCGTCGACGCAGTGAAAGACCTTCTGGCGGAGCAGGTCTCGCCGGATGTACCTGTGGTTGTTGATGTGAAGGACACGGGACCTGACGAGCCGCTTGGCCCTTGCGAGGGAACGTCATGCCCCGAGGGGTATTGCGAAGAGGCGACCGGTCAGTGTCTTTATTGCGACGAAGAATTGGCGTGCGCCAAACCGGGCACGTGGTGCCGGGACACGTGGTGTGTGACGACGCTTTGCATTCCGGGAAGTAAGGGCTGTTCCAGTCTGACGGAAGCGCAAGAGTGTACGGAGATGGGCGAGTCCTATATTAGCACCCCATGTGAAGAAGGGATGGGGTGCCACCTGGGTGAGTGCCTTCCAATCATCTGCGAGGCGGGTGCACGGGAGTGTGGTGCGGCAGGGATGCTGAAGGTGTGTGCCCCCAATGGTGTTGCGTGGATTCCCACGGGATGTCCTCCGGGCCAGTCTTGCTCTATGGGCGAATGCCGTCCGCTGCAGCACAATTTGCTAG
>CAYTWV010000636.1:0-2718 GCA_964442235.1 uncultured Myxococcales bacterium
TCGATGTGGACGGGATTGGAGCCGAAAGCGACCTTGCCGTGTACGACCCGCTGCGGCAAATCCACAAAGAACTGGCCTCGTTGCCCGTTGACCTGGACCTCCCCGATCTGTCTGGCTCCGCTGGCGATGAGAATCACGTCCTCGGAATCCAATGGGCCGTGAAGCTCAAGCGTCAGCTTCCCCGACTCAGCATCCCATTTCTCCGAAATCCTCTTGCCGCCCCAAAGATGGTGCGGACCATCGTGTGGAAGTTCCCGGAGGTAGAACAGCTTCATGCCATGTCCTGGGACAGGGAAATTGCCGAGTCCCTGCTTCAGACGCTCGTTCCCCTCGACTCTGCAACTCTTCCCCTCGTTCACATCCAGAAGTTCGTAACGCCCGTTTGGCTTGAGCCCTAGACGCTCTGGGGATCGGACGGCAAGTGAGGTCTCCTTGGCCTCGGCGTTCATGTTCGCCACGACCACAAGGTGGTCCTTCCACACGTCGTTGCGGTAAATCGTGGCGTAGGTGTGAGGCGTGCTGGTCGAGAAGACATTCGTTGACTCGGCAAAATAGTACGGCGTGGACTCGTACATGCCGAAGTAGTATTGGGCCAGGGTGTAAGCTCGCACGAACAGCGGCTCTTCCTTCGTCACTCCAGACGCATAGGGAAACTTTTGAGGGTACAACCGCCAGTCCGAGTAGCAGTATTGGCCGCCGCCGGTCAAGAGATCGTAGTTGTAGGCAAGCTCGGTGACGCACCTGCCCTTTTCTTTTCCTCCGCCCCAGTGGCAGCCCTGTGCATCCATGCTCTTGATCAGGCTGAACTGTGCCCAATGGCTCTCCAGTGGAGCAAAGCCATAGCCTTCGCCGTAGAGGTGAACGTCGAAGTCGCAGATCACCGGCAGGACTAAGGCCGTCGTGCAGTGATCGATGAGCACGGCATGGGGGCACCGTTGACGGAGCAATTGCCGTCGTCGCCAATTCATTTCGTGAAGCTCAATCAGGCAGTCGTACACTGGCTGGGGATGGCCGTGTTCCTTCCAGAGCGTGCAGTTGGCGTAGGCCAAGTTGTCGTCGATGTACATGCCATCGACCTCATACCGGTCCATCATCCTGGAGTCACAGGCAATTCGGTAATCGGCCAGACCGTTGGGCGAGGCAAGACAAGTGGCGGCCAGGCCGCAGTACCGATCCACGGGGTCGGTGTACCTGCCGCCGTAGTTGAAGCCCTGCCACAGCGGCCACTTTCCACTGGCCTGGATCTCCCGAACACCTTCAGCGTTGGCGTACATCAGATCGGCGTTTGCGGTCCAAATGAAGAGCATCCCGGCGTTGTGGACTGTCTTGATGACCCGATCCAACTCGCCCGCCGGAGGCCGAGGTTCGCCCGGTGTTCCCAGCCGGTGCATTTGAAAGAGCGTGTGGCCCAACTGGGCGGCGTCGAGGATCTCCTTGTCCGTTGCATACGGGTGCTTCTCGTCCCCGATCCAGGCGAACATCCGCAAGTCGTGCGTCCTACGATGGGAAAGCCGATTGGGAGCAACGCCCATGCCCACCCGAAAGCTGAAAGGCGAGTTCGCCTTGAGAAGATAACCGTCGCCTGTGGGCCGCTCGTTGACGATGTGCTGGACCAGGGAAACCGTCGTGGAATCTTCGTTTCGACCCGTCACCTTTACAGCCGCCGCATCGAGCCCGGCCGCCAGATGCGTTGCTCCCCTGTCTAGGAAGATTGCTAGACCCGCCTTCGGGCTAAAAACCTGCAAGCATGAGGTCAAAGTCGAGAACTTCACCGATTCGCCTAGTTGCGGGAGGGTGCTCCAAGGGGAATCAAAGCCGTGGCTATCTCTCGTCTTGTGCAGGTAATGGCGAAAGTCACCGGTTGCCACGACCTCGTGCCGAATTTCTTCGACCCGCACATCGTTGGCCGGGAGAAGCGTCAATTCGCAGACGACGACCCCATCATTGAAGAATGTGCTCACGAGGGTGTAGGGCAAGTCGTCGCCCGCTGCTGAGGCGGATTTCAACAATCCCTTCGTCTTCAGGACAACCTGTTCCGCACCCTGGGATGTTGTTGTGGTCTCGCCGACGTTTTCCTTGCTGGCGATGTTGTAGGATCCAATGACCAGGCCGGCGGGCTCGACGAGGTGAATCACCGGTTGGCCTTCTCGCTTGACCTGGAGAGCAACCACCGCTCCGGTGGTCTTGTCCACGGTGTACTCGAAGGTCGGCCCCGTGATGACGATCTTGCTGCCAGCAGCCGAGTAGCTCAAATCTTCGGGCGGCAGAGGCTCCCTGAGAACGGCGGTCACGGGTTTGCTCCGTGGCTCGACCGTCTCGGCACAGGCTCGTGCCGGACAGGTTACCGTGGACAAGAGGCCAAGAATCACTGGCCAGAAGTGTGTCATCGGATGGCCCCCTTCTTCACAAGAAAACGATCACTGCTTCTGCACCAGATCGTACACCCGCACGTAGTCCACCAGGAACTTGTCTGGCAGTTTGGCCTTGGTGATGTCGCCGCCCCAGTCGCCAATTTCGTCGCTCAGCTTGATGTACAGCGGCACTTGGCAAACGCCACCGGCTTTGGTTCGCCACGTTTCCTTGCCGTCCACTAAGAAGACGTACTCGTCCGGCAACCAAAGCAGGCTGAAGGTGTGCCAACCCTCCATGACGCCGGGGACATTGGCGACCTTGCCCTCGGACTTGTGTTCCTTGCCGTAGCCGTCCCAGTGCAGTGCG
>CAYTWV010000637.1:0-2707 GCA_964442235.1 uncultured Myxococcales bacterium
GCAATACCTCGGTCTTGAACACATAGATGCCCATGGAAGCCAGATTGCTCTTGGCCTCTTTTGGCTTCTCTTGGAACTCGACGATCTGCTTGTTCGAGTCGGCCACGATAATGCCAAAACGGCTGGTCTCTTCCCAGGGCACGGGCATCGCCGCAATGGTCAAGTCGGCCTGCTCGGCAGCATGGAAGTCAATCATCTGGCGGTAATTCATGTGGTAGATGTGATCGCCAGAGAGGATCAACACTCGCTCCGGCCGATGTCGCCAGATGAAATTGATATTCTGGAACACCGCATCGGCCGTACCGTGATACCAATCGAAGTCCGCACTGGCCTGGTACGGAGGCATAATCTTTAATGTCCCCGTCCGCCCCGACATGTCCCAGGGCGCCCCGTCGGCAAGATGGTTCATCAAAGACATGGGACGGTACTGAGTCAGCACCCCCACCGCATTGAGTTTCGCATCCATACAGTTGGACAGCGCAAAATCAATGATTCGGTACACCCCCGCAAACGGCACCGCTGGCTTGGCACGATGCGCAGCAAGAATGTTAAGTCGAGTCCCCCGGCCTCCGGCCAGCAACATTACCAACGTTCGAACCATGGCTCTTCTCCGTCTCGCTCCACAAACGCCCCGTCCGGAATCCTTGCGTCTCCAGCAATGCGCTGGCCAGGTGCAACTTGTACATTGGCCCCAATCACCGCCCCCGAACTGATCCTGGCGTCACGCCCCACCACCGTCACGCCGCACGTATGGTAGCTCGCTGCCTTGATGTTGGGCACGGCCGGTCCCGAATGACCGATTCGGCAGTCCGCTCCAATAAGGACTCCCTTGTCGACAATACTGCGAACCACATGCGTGCCCCGTTGCACCCGCACACCATGCATAATCACGCTGTCTTCGACCACGGCGCCCTCTTCCACCACCACGCCGGGAGACAGGATGGACCGGGCAACCCTGCCCTGAACCTCACAGCCCGGCGAAAGACGGGCACTGACCACTTCTGCCCCGGGCCCCACCCACGCTGGCCCCTTGTCCCCTACCCCCGATTCCTCGGTGTTGGTCATCACTCCCCAGGTATCCAGGTCAAACCCCGAGGCAGCATTAAACAGGTCCATCGAGGCAGCATAATAATCGTCGATAGTTCGTGTATATGCCCAATACCCATGGAATTCAAATGCATGAACATGGCCTTCTCGAACGATCCGAGGAACAACCTGATCATACAAGTGCTGCAACTGCCCCTGCTGACGATACGCCGCCCGCAAGTAGTGCTCCAAAATCTCCCGCTCAAACAGGAAGATGGTCAGCGAACCCAGATCGCTTCTTGGAACAGCAGGCTTCTCCTGGTACCAGGTCACCCGGTTGCCCTCGTCGATCACGGCGTTTCCGAACCGCGCACAATCCTCACGCTTGAAGCGCTTGAAGACCATGGTCAGGTCCGCTCGGCGAGCGATGTGCTCCTCTAGGACCAGCGAGTAATCCATGTTGTAGACATGGTCACCGGAACAAATCAGAACCCGTTCGGCATCCTTAAGGAATCCCAGGTTCTGATACACGGCATCCGCCGTGCCCTTGTACCAGTCCACCCGGTTCTCTGCTTGATATGGCGGCAGAATCTGGACTTCACGACCTCGCCCAACCAACCCCCAGGCTTCTCCGTTTCGGACATGGTCCATCAGCGAAGAGGGGCGGTATTGCGAGAGGACTCCCACACGCTCCACGCCCGAAACCCCCAAATTGGACATGGCGAAGTCGATGATTCGGTAAGTACCCGCAAACGGAACCGCGGCCTTGGCCCGCTTGTCCGTCAGGACCCCCATCTCCATCACCCGCCCACCTGCCAGCACAAATGCTGCGACGCCTTTCATCGCTTCCTCCAACTCTTCCCGACCGGTTATAGCAGATGGTCCCGGCGGCGTAAACCATTCCAGTGGGCCAACGTTACGCACGAATGTCAGATTCGTCACAGGGTGCGGAAATGGAAAGAGAGAAGGGGAGAGAGGCAGGTGAAGTTCTGGCTAATCCTGGGTGCCGAGCTGCTTACGCCCTTCACGGTCCATCTTGCGGCGCTCTTCGGCGCGGGGGTCTTCTTTGCCCCAATCCGTAAGTTTGGTCATGGGCACAAACTTCACGTTGATCAGCACCTTTTTGTGAACCTGGCCCTTCTCATCCTTGGCAATAAAATAGAGTTTGCCGGGCTGGAATCTGGGCCCCACGGGGATCACCATCAGACCGCCGGGCTTCAACTGCTGCAGCAAAGGAATCGGGATGTGGTCCGCAGCACACGTCACGATGATCTTGTCGAAGGGCGCATTCTCTTCCCAACCGTAGTAGCCGTCAGCGATCTTGGTCTTGATGGCATCCTTGTACCCAAGCTTCTCCAGCAACGCGTGGGTGCGTTTGGCCAACGGCTCCACAATCTCGATGGTGAAGACGTTGGGGGTAAGCTGGGCCAGCACAGACCCCTGGTACCCGGAACCCGTGCCGATCTCCAACACTTTGTCCGTGGGCTTAATGGCCAGAATCGCCGTCATACGAGCCACCGTCGCAGGATCCGTGATGGTCTGCCCATGGCCAATGCGGAACCAATTCTGGGCATATCCCTCTTTTCGATCCTTGGCCAACATGTACATGTGTCTTGGGACCGCAGCCATGCCCCGCAATACCCTGGGGTCATTGTGCCTGGGGCTGGGCTTCAGGCGCTTG
>CAYTWV010000638.1:0-1633 GCA_964442235.1 uncultured Myxococcales bacterium
CGAACAGGAGCTTCACAGCGGACCTGCCCCCCTTTCTTTTCGAGGCGCTGACGCATGATTTCGGCCAAATGGCCCCAGCCTTTTCGGGGCACATAACAGGGTTGTCCGACTTGAACTCCCCATCGGTTGGGCAGGATCTTGCCCAGTACCGTAGAGAGGGAGGCTTGCACCGAAGGAGGCCTGGGCCACATGACGGCGTGTTCGGGGGCTTCCAGTCCCGTGCCACCCAGTCCCCAGGCCTTGGTAACCAGCGGTTCGACGATGGCGTCGTGGATCCAAGGTCCCACGGTCATACCGGACCATTCGGAGAGTGAGGAGGGAGAGCGGCCTTGCAAGCGACGGCTGAGGAAATAGCCCGCCATGCCCAGACCGAACGTTTCGGCACCGAGCTGTTTGGCAAGTTGAATCGAGGAGGTCTTGTTGTCCATGAAGCTGCCACGGGTCCAAAGGGCCCGCACGGGAGTCTGGTGCAGCAGGTCCTCCCCAAGCAGGCCTTTCAGCAGACCTTCCAGCAACGAATTTCGGGTTGAAAAGGGATGAATTCCATAATGGAAGCGAAAACCAGCCCAGGGGTCGGGAGAGCGTAGACCTCCGGGAGAGGAATCCCGCTCCAGGACTACCACCTCCACGCCATGTTCCACCAGCATCAAAGCGGCGCATAACCCAGCGGGGCCAGCCCCTACCACAGCGACTCGTTTCACATTATCCCCCGCGTAAGAAGGGTGACAAACGCCGGTATCGTAGCAGGGTATGGCGGCTTGGCGCAACGAGAATACAAAGGGGCAACAGGCATCGGGGTCGGGGGCGACAGGTATCGGGGTCGGGAGGGCTTCGGATTTCCAACGACGCGTGGTCGGGGACGGAAAAGTACGGAACAAAACGCCTCGATTTGGGAAGAAGCGATCTATGGGTTTTCGGGAGACAAATGGGGCGTCCGAGGGGTTCAAACATGCGATCGCCCGCCATTTCCCACAGGCAATCGTGCGGGGCCCGATGGATCGTGTGATGCAAGAGGAAAACCGCATGGATGCTACATTAGCGGAGTTGGGTCGATATTCTTTGCCTGTGGGAAACCTGTGGGAAATGGGGGCCTGGAGTTGGCTAGTTCTCTGTCTGCTTGAGGCCCTTCAGGACCAGAACCGATGCGGCGACTTCTGCCCCTGCTCCAAGGATTGGCACGATCTCTGCATTGCCTCTGAAGGTAGCCCCTGGGCGTTCCAGGGTGAAGGGTGCGGAGATGGGTTCCTGGGTGGACCCAAGATTGTGCAAAGCAAGGCGAAGGGCGGCGGAACCTTCGGCAACCAGGTCGGTGAGGCGTTTACCGCGCCAATCGGCTCCAAAGCCGAATACTTCCCTGAAGCCCAGGTTGGTGACATCCATGGCGCTGGTGGGGTCGAGGATGGCGGCGGGATCGGGCAACTGAGTGACGAGGTAGTCAAGTTTGTTGCGGTCGACCAGGATGCGATTTCGTTTTTTGGCATCGAACTCATCGATTGAAGCCATGGTGTTATTGAAGGATTGGGCCAGCAGATCCAGTTCCTCGAGGTTGGTCAGGGGGGCTCGAACATCCAAGCGTCCGCCTTCGGCCATCTGGACGGCGTTGGCAATCCTGGAAAGGGGCTGGACCAGCCTG
>CAYTWV010000638.1:1643-2702 GCA_964442235.1 uncultured Myxococcales bacterium
GGTGGGAAACGAACGGTGAAGTACGCCACAACCAGGAAAGTCAGGACCAGCAGCGTCACCAGATTTCGGGTGGCATCGTCGGCCAGCGTGGCCATGTCGCCTCGGGCAGCGGTCAGGCGCTGTGAACACTCCAGGCGCAAAGCCAGCAGGGCCTGTCGGGCGTCGGGCTTCCAGCGGGAGGGTGGGCAGGGGTCAATGGCATTCCACAACACGCCGACCCAGGGATTGGCCAGATGGTGAGTGTGGCGGCAAGTGGCCTCTTCCAGGCGCCCCTGTTCGGCCTTCTGCAGTTCTGCCAACGTCGGTTGGACATCCAAGCCGGACTCTTGCATGGCATCCAGCAGGGGAAGCATGTCGGTGGTCAAGTCCTGGGTGGTTTCGATGTTCTGGTCAAGCACAATTCGAAGGCTGTCAATGGCCTCAAAGCGCTCGTTTTCCAGGTCCAGGTTTTGGGCTTGTTCCAGCAGCCTGGTGGAGTAGGAAATAGAGAGCAACAAAAGGGGCATGACCACCAGAAGGACGGTGATGAATGCCTGACGCACTTTGCGCTTCAGACTGGGGCGAGACCATCGACGAAAGCGCCGCTCCCAGAATCCTCGGGGTGCAAAGATCCGTTCCATCAGTTCATCTCTTCTTCGAAACGAGCCAGGTTCTTGTCGCTTCCCAGGACCACCAGCACGTCGCCTTTGCGGATTTCGTCGGCGCCTGCCGGCAGGTCGTTGAGTTCTTCGTGCTGGATAGACTCGCCATGTTTGCCCAGGACGTTCAGGGTGCGTTTGATGGCGATGACATTCAGTCCGAACCGGCGGCGGAAGTCCAGTTCCTGCAAGCTTTTGCCCCAGATGGCCTGGCCAGCGATGATGTCGACCACTCGATGGCCCGTGGAAAGGCGCACAGCCTGGCGTCGGCTGGGATTCTCAATTTCGTGGGCCACATTGAAGGCGTATTCGCGTTCGGGGTTGATGGTGCGGTGGGCGCCAATGGACTTGAGGATGCTCTCATGCAGTTCCGAGGAGGCTCGGGCAATGACCCTGGGTACATGCATCTTGATCAGCAGGG
>CAYTWV010000639.1:0-2701 GCA_964442235.1 uncultured Myxococcales bacterium
ACGACCGTGAGGGAGTGGGTAACAGCACGCCGTGGCATAAACGCGCCCACTCCCTCACGGTCGTGGCACAGACACACCAAACCACAGACCCGTCCGAAAGGTCCGACAGGTCCGACACGTCCGACAGGTCCGACACGTCCGACACGTCCCTTCACTTCCCTTCACTTCCCTGCCCGTCCAGGGTCCCTGCAACCGCCGCATCCATCAGCCCCTGCCACGTAAAGTCTTCCAGTGCCGTGACCATCCCCGAAAGCACATGGTGGAGCTTAAAAATGGCATCCAGATTGGCCTTGGCTAACTCGGATTCCGCCGAGGGTTGGTGCCGCAAGTCCACGTGCTGCATATCCCAATCCGGGCACAACCGGCTCAAGTCCCCTTGCTCGGCCGACAGGGTCAACACATTGCGATGGCGCTCATCCGTCAAGATCGCCCCATACATCGAGTCCACAACGTCGTCGGGACCTTCGATCAACTGATAAAAAAGCTCGCCCGATGCGACCAGAATCCCCGTAATGCCCAGAACTCGGTTGTTCCGAGCCGAGACTTCGGCCAAATCCTTCAATTCCTCGTGGGTCATCGGTGTGGAAAACTGACTGACATAGCGGATACGTTTCATGTTTGCCTCCAGCACTCTGCGTCGTTGTGGCTCCATTGGCGCAACTGTAGGGACTTGGATTCCCGATGGCAAGGCGATGCGCCCCCCTGTCCGTTCAGCCCAATGAACCCAAGGTACAACTTGAGGTCTTTACGCCCTCCAACGAAATTCTTGTATCGCCATTTTGCATCTGCTACGGTCCCATCTTAGATGGACCCTGAATGGGCCCTCTCGGGGCTTTCACTATTGGAGCGAGGGCACCATGATCCGGAGAATCTCCAGGCATTTTGGTTCAATGCCGCAAGGCACTGGATGGATGTTGGTCGATACCCTCCTGATGACCTCCATCGTCTTGGCTACCGGAGTGCTTTTCTGGGCGGTCATCGGTGCCCTCAGAGGGGTCTCCCTGGACGCCACTCTCAACCTGTTTCCCCAAGCCATCACCGCCACACTCTCGGCCCTGACCCCCTCTAACGCCTTGGCGGCCGTCCGTTACCCCACCATCCTGGCGGCCCTGCTGTTTTTCGCCATCTTCTACATCCCCTACCGCAAGGAGCTGGGACTTGGCGCAGTCAGGGACGTCCTCGTGGTGCTGCTTTACACCGCCTTTATGGCCCTCTTGTTTCAAACGCTGGGACACCAGGGAAAGGTGCCGCCCGAACCCCTGCTGGACGCCCTCCTGCTTACTGCCGCCGGCTCTACGTTTCTGGTCGTTTCCATCAGCAACTTCGGGGGATTGAACGACTCCTCCAAGGACACCGCTGTGGAATTGGCCGTCATGGCGGCCGTGGTTTTTGGGGCCGAAGCCCTGGGCCTGCTGGGAAACAAGTCCTGGTCCCAGGTGATCACCTCAGGATTGCTGGACCTGGCCGTGATCTATGTGCTCTCCTTCTGTACGAAATGGCTTCTTTTCCCTGGAGATTTTATTACTTTCACCATTAACAGCGCGCTCGGAAGAACCCTCTTTGGTCTTTCCGCCATTCTGTTCCTGTTGCCCGTAGTCGCCATGTTGCTGACACTTATTGGAATTGGGCTGTACGCTGCAATTCGAATGGTCACGGGCGGCCCCGCAGTGGTCTTTGCCTATCCACCCTTTGCCCCCGTGAGCCCGGTTTTGGGCAGCACGGCATACGTGATTGGGCTGATGGTCACCAACCCCTTGGCGGCCCTGGGCATCCTGGTTGGGGTCTTCTATTCCGTATTCAGGTTCGCGGGCGAACATGCCGCACAATCGGTCCCCCCATCGGGCCTGAAACTCCGACTTGGCCCCGCCGCGGTGCTGGTGATTCTGTTGGGGGTTCTTGGAGTTCTTGCGCTCTAACACCGCTGACGCCGACGTTCATTTCGCAGCCAGAGGACCGCTCCTTGCACCCTTGGCCCCCAGTCCGCTTCAACGCACTTCACACCCTTTCAACAGTTGTGCCGGCCCCATCAGACCCACGGGAACCTTCGTTGCTGGCTTGCCCTTGTACTGCACATACTCCGGGTTCAGGGTGTCTCCGTATCCCAGCAGCCGGTTGCGCAACGGCGGCGTCAAGATCACCTTGATCTCGTTGTCGCCCGACTTCAGATACGAATCCAGCCCCACCACAAAGGGTGCCGCCAACAGACTGCCCGCCTCCTGCCCGTTTACCCACACCCGGGCCGCTCCGTGGACCCACTCAAAGGCCATGGCGTAACCGCCGGTGTCCGCATCGGACAACTCCAGATGAGCCACATAGACCCCTTCGCTGGAACTCCAGGTCAACTCCGGAATCTCTCTCCAATCGACCAACGTCGTCAGGGCTTCGCTGAACTGCCCACCAGCCACATCGGGTCCCTCGACCTGCAACGTCCATTCGTTCAACTCCTGAACCTGCGTGCAACCGTCGCTTCCGGCCCCAACCCGGCCCTGAACCCACTCCACACCGTCTGGGGGCTCCAGGCCCACGGTCAGAAACACACTTCCGTAGGGAGCCAGTTCCATCTCATAGACGCCTTCCTGAGACTCGGCGTTGGCCCAGCCGCCCGCCCAACAATCCACCCACATCGCCTGTCCCGTCGCCGCCGGCCCAGCCAGCTTCACTACCACCGTCTCTCCGGTCCTGTTCGAGACCAAGGTCCACT
>CAYTWV010000640.1:0-2691 GCA_964442235.1 uncultured Myxococcales bacterium
GCACGTTCTTCCAACCCGCGGCGGGGCCAGACCAGATAGATGCCGGCGATGCTGGCAAGCGCAACCATTAACAAGACAATCCAGTAAATAGGCGGAATGCCCGGCTCTTTTAGATAAAAGAAGGGCCAGTTGTCCGTGGGGACCGGTAATGAACGATCGTATTCCGTCAGGGCCAGCCGCTTCAGACCGAACTGTTTTCCAAAACCTTCGGGAAGGTGTTTGGCGCCCGGGCCGGCAAACAGCACCGCAGCCTGGCTCTCTTTGGGGGGCATCAGAATGACGGGGGCCTCGCCGAACACCGATTCGAGCATGACGCCCAGGCGGCGAACCAGCCACTCGGCCCGGTAGTAGTTGTACAGGACGAACACACCGTCGGGCTTCAGCAACTTTCGGGCCTCGGCCATGCTCTCGGTGGTGAACAGGAAACTCTCCAGGCGCACGGAGGCCGACGAACTGACCAGCCCCAACGAGTCCGGCAGACCAAACAGCACCGCATCGTATTTCTTCTCGGAACGTTTCATGAAGACGCGGCCGTCTTCGACGGTGACTTTCACTCGGGGGTCCAAATAGGGACCATCCGGATGCAGGGCACGGCCGATGCTGGCGATGACCGGGTCGATCTCCACGGCGTCCACGGACTTCACGCCGTAGGCCAGGGCGAACGAGGTGTCCGTGCCCACTCCCCCACCGATGACCAGAATCTCTGGCGGTTCTTTCAGATAGGTCAACAGTAACTGGTAGGGGAACTCATAAAACTGCTCTCGCTCACGGAAGTGCGAGATGAACTGGTGTGTAATGTTGTTGACACTCAGGCGGTACAGGGGCGGTTCGTTTTTGATGCTGGGGCGTTCGGCGTGGACTTCCACCCGATAGTAGGGCGACCAGATGGCCGAGACGTCCAAAGTGCCTGCAATGCCGGCGGGCAGGAAGGCCAGCACCAACAGGACGTATCGCCAGCGAACCCGGGTCACCAGTGCGTACAGGATGGCGGCTGCACCAAACCAGACCACCGCTCCCAGTTGAAACGTGGAAGCCGCAAAAAAGGCCGCAATGCCCAAAAGGCTGCCAAAAATGTTCAGCGAGTAGGCCTGCAAAGGTTTTCCAAGGCGCAACAGTCGCCCCATTTCCTGTGCCGGGCCCGCATGGATCAGCACCAACAGGACAAAAACGATGGGCAACACCACCCACGGAGGCAACGACCCCACGGACAAATTGTCGGTGAAGTAAACTTCGGATGGCGAGTTGATCACCGCTTGGGTCTCGAAGGTCAGGACGAACCCCACCAGCAAGACCAAGGCGACGGGGAACGAGTAGATCAACTGCAACCGCTGATTTCGGGCCGCAAAGAGCCCCAGCCCCATGCCAAGGAAGCACCCCAGCAGCGCCAGATTGGCGAAGTACCCCAGGTACAGCACGTGGGCCGAGGTCCAGCGTATCGCTGCTAGTTCAATAAATAATACCAGAAAACTAGCGATCACAAGCCTTAAGTTGTCATTGATTGCAACAAGATAACCATTCGGCCTGATGTGGCCATCGGTCCTTACGCTCATGAAAGCTCCACGGGGTCTAGGTATATTTGCTATAACACGACTCCCGAAAAAGGCAAGCTCGTTTTGTTCCCCGGCCGAACCGGCTGGTCTACGGCACACTCTCCGAGACTTCAGTCAAAGACTGTGTTAGCATGGCTCTCTTTGGTGCGCCTCCATAGAGGTATCCCATGACTGACATCCTTACTCGACTTCGCAAAAAGTTCTCTCAAGGCAGCCTTCTGCTGGTACTGCAAGGCAGCGTTTTGGTATTGGGACCGCTGGCAACACCTAAGTGCGCTTACGGGCCTCCGGACAATGGATGGGATGATTGGAAGTCCGACATGCCGTTTTACGACGGCCGAGGCCAGGACCAGTCTCAGGGCGACGTGGCGGTTCCCACGGATCAGGTCGCTGAAGATCTGGGAACCCTGGATGCCCTGGATGTACCTCCCACACAGAAATACGGCCCCCTTTACTGCGACGGATGTGGGGACAACACGACCCTGCCCGACGCCGTGTCGGACGTGCAGCCCGACACCTCTGACGCTGCCGCCGGCTGGTACGGCACGTTGCCTCCCGATGTGGTGGATGTTCAGGATTCCGACGCCATTTCGGATATCAAGCCCGAGACGAACTGCGAGCCCATGGACATGTACGGACCGCCTCCTTGCACGGACGACACCGAGTGTGCTCAGTATGGGCAGGACTATTATTGCGACAAGACTCATGTCGTGAATGACAGTTGCGGAAATCCCATGGAATGGCCCGTTTGTGAGAAGAAATAGCGGTCGTATCGGCGATGAGCCTTCCCGGGCCCTTGCAAGGTCAACCATCCGTGGATAAATCGTACAAAACAAGCGGGCTGGTTTGACGGAGGTTCCCATGCGCTTCCTGGTGTTTCTGTCGTTGTCGGGGCTTTGGGTTTGTGCATGCTCGTCGGAGGCCGACAAAGTGTTGGACGTGGCGGCTGTGCCGGACGTCGAGTCGGCGGATGGTGCAGACGGGGTAGCTGTCGATCACGTCTCCGAGCAGGTGTCCGATGACGCCGGAAATGACCTCGGGTTGGACCAGGAGGTGGTCTATCCTTGGCAGGACCATTCGCTGCGGGTGATGACCTTCAATGTGATGTGTTCGTTTTGCAAAAACGACCCCTATGGGAACG
>CAYTWV010000641.1:0-2686 GCA_964442235.1 uncultured Myxococcales bacterium
CAGTCAGTGCCATGTTCACCACCTCCGGTATGCCCCAGCCTAGTTCAGCGGCCCCGTGGAAACAAGGGCGCCCGATTGCGAACGGAACACCCGCCATCCCTACCCCGTGGCATTATTGAGGGCAACGTGATACAACGGTGCAGGTCAAGGCAGGACCAAAGATGGGCGCAACCAGGCTTTGCAAAGAATGCGGAACTCGTCACGAGGCGGATACAAGGCTGTGTCCCCAAGGGCATGTTGTGTTCTCGGACCCTCCCGACGACATTCTGGTGGGTCGCATCCTGGATCAGCGTTACGAAATTGCGCAGCCCATCGGCAGAGGCGGATTTGGGGCGGTTTACCTTGCACGGCAACTGCGACTTAAGGGTCGGCCGTGTGCCGTGAAGGTGGCCAGGCCCGAAATCAGCGGAGACCCTCTATTCGCCACTCGCTTTGAACGAGAGAAGAAGGCGCTGTCGGCGCTTCAGAACCGCAATACGGTGCAGATTCTGGACTACGGCCGTACCGAAGACGGAATCGATTACATCATCATGGAGTACATCGAGGGCACGGCGCTGGACCGGGCGTTGGCGCTGCAAGGGCGATTCAGCCCAAGCCGGGCCATGGCTGTGGCTGTCGGTGTGTGCCACGCCCTTGAAGAGGCCCACGGCCGGGGCATCCTGCACCGGGATTTAAAACCCTCCAATGTGATGTTGGTGCAAGCCAGCGGCATCGAATTGCCCAAGGTCATCGACTTTGGGCTGACCCGCATTGCTGCAGACAGCGAACGGGCGCTGGAAACCCGTACGGGCGAAATGCCCTGCACGCCGATATATGCTGGCTACGAGCAGATCATGGGCCACACGGCCAAAGTGGACCACCGCTCGGACATCTACTCTTTGGCCGCGATGGTTTACGAACTGCTGACCGGGGTGCCTCCGTACGGCGACAAAATTGTGCGCAACCGATATGACTCGGCGACCTATTATTTCATGGCGCTGGGATATGCGAAGGCCAACGACGACCCGACGCCCATATCGAAGATGGTTGTTCTGGAAGACCCGGCCGTGGCAGCGTGGGCGGTATTGCTGGAGCGAATGCTGGCCCGCAAACCCGAGATGCGCCCGGGAAGTGTTCTTGAGATTCGCCGGCGTCTGGAAGAGCTTTCGGCACGGATGGACCCCGTTTTGGCTCGTCACCCCCTGGAACTTCGCAGCGGGTCTGGTGAATCGGAGATCAGGCCGGCCTCGGACCCTTTGGCAGCGACCGAAGCGCCAGGGTTGGCGGCGACGTTGGCTTCAGAGCCACCTCCCGAGCCCAAAACGGCGCCCACGGTAAAGGACGTTGCGCCCAAAAAGATGGAAGAGACCCTTCATCAGGGGCTGGCCCATCCCCGTTTCGGTTTGCTGCGCCGCCCCATGGCTCTGGCCGTCGCCGCATTCTCCATTGCGGCCATTGCGACCACCGTTACCATCGGCACGAAGTTCTTTTCGCCCGAGGAGCAGGGGAACCTTTCAGTTGGGTCCGTGGCCACTCGAACCGGCCAACCCGCAACCGACAGCGAATCCAAAGCCGAGGAGAGTGCAGCGCGGCCCGCTGCCCCAATGGAGCCCACTTCCGGCATTCAGCCCGTGGCCACCAAAGGGTCGCAACCCGAAGCCACCAAGGGTCCCGCCACAGCGAAATCCGGCAGGAAGTTGAAATCGGGCGACCGAAAGGCTGACGCCGACCAAACCAGGACCGTTGCCGCCAACCGGCCCAAGCCCCCCGGTGCCCTAAGAGCCGCCGGAGCGAAGGCCAAACCCGGCAGCGCACCCACCCCGCAGCCCCCCACAGACCCAGAGGCCGCTGCGTTGCCGGCGGTGGCGATGGCGGAACCGCCCCCACCACTGGGGTCGCCGGGCCAGATGGGCGAAAAATCATCCGGTGGCCAGCCCGCAGAGTTGCCCGGAACAGGGGAACGGGTAGCCGGACTGGCACAGGCGCTTTGGGGCGGGTTTGGCGAGTTGGTTTCTACGTGGCAGTCCCCCGCCCCGGCTCGGACGGGTCTGATGGTGGCCATGCTGGACACCAAAGAGGAAGAGCCCAGAAAGGGGATGCCGGACCCATACGAAGGTTCCGGCGAAGGCGGCCCCATGAAGGGCCTGGGCGGCGGCGATGGCGAGAAGGGCATTGGGGACCTTGGGATGATTGGGTCGCAGGGTGGTTCAAAAGTTGGGGCAACGGATGCCGGTGAGCAGGGTACGGCGGGGAAGTTGACGTCGTTGCAAGTGCGTTCCACCGTGAACCAAGCCAGGGGCGCTCTGCAGGCGTGCCTGGCGGACCAGCCGCCCGAGGTTGTGGAGATGAAGGTTCGTGCGGACTTGACCATCGACCCCAAGGGGACCGTGCTCAAAGCCGTTGTGGTTCCGGCCCAGGGTCAATCGGCCTCGCTGACTCAATGTATGGAAGCGGCCCTGGGGCGCCTGGTGTTCCCCAAATTCGAGGCCACCGAGGCCCTGCCCCTTGCCCTTCAAGTACGTGTGGTGCGAACTCAGCCGTAGGTCCATCCGCCTCGTGGCACTGATTAGCACAACCCACTCCCTGACGGTCGTGGCACAGACACACCAAGTCACCCCACAAAACACGGCGGCAACAAGGGTCGATTCGTACTAGCACAACCCACTCCCTGACGGTCGTGGCACTGATTCGCACAACCCACTCCCTG
>CAYTWV010000642.1:0-2673 GCA_964442235.1 uncultured Myxococcales bacterium
AGGGGGTGCCACGACGGAGCACCGCAGGTGCGACGTCTGGCGGGGGCGGGCCCGTGCGAGGCCGGCGAGCGCAAGCGAGCCCAGCCTCGGATGGGCCGCGGTCACCCCTATGTGGGCGCGTCGTAAGGCTCGGCGGCTGCTGCTCGGCGACGGCGACGGCGACGTCAACGGCGACGCCTACGAGCCGACGGGGGACGGCTCACGGGTTCTCCGTACGGCAATGCGATTGCCCTGACGTTCTAGACCCTTCTGATTGACATACGCCCGGCGCACGGGGTACAGGTGTAAGGTCATGGCTTGCCGTGACTGGACCCGTTAGAACTTCGGGGTGGAGGCGGAGATGTGCAGAACAAGATTGTTGATGGTTCTTGGCATGGCGCTGCTAGCCATGAACGCCGGTTGCTCCAGCGATGACAAGCAGTCTGCGGACATTCAGGATACCTCGGCTGCCGATTCCACCCCGGATATGGCCGGCGACATCCCCTCGACCGATGCCACCGACACGGCGCTGCCGCCGGACACCACGGTCCTGGATATCCCCGCCGACACGGTACAGCCGTCGCTTCCCAAAGCGTTTGTGATTGCCGACGAGGCCGACTTGCTCAAGGGCCCCCAAGCCATGGGCAAATTGGGTGACTTCCGTATCCAAAGTGACAAGATTGTGGCGGTCATCGGGTCGGCCGAACACGCCCTCTGGGCCCCCTACGGCGGTGGCGTACTGGATCTTGCTCCGCTGGGAGACTTGGACCACTTCGAAGAGCAGTTCGCCATGACGGGCTTCCTGCGCTCTCTGAAAATTGAGTCCATCGAAGTCGCCGACGAAGGCAACTCAGGCGAAGCCATCATCCGAGTTACCGGTACCGATGGCCCCATCCCGCTGGTGGCCTCTTTGGTTCCCGTGGCCCCCGTGGGAGTGAACGTCGTGGTGGAGTATGTCCTGAAAGCCGACTCGGATTGCCTCGAAATCCGCACTACCATCTCAAATCCCAAGAGCGAGAAATTGACAGTGGCCGTAGGTGATGCGCTGCTGTTCTCCGAGACCGGCAAGACCGTGGGACCCGGCGCTGGCTTTGATGTGACGGCATTGGTCAGCCAGGCATCCATGGACTGGTTGGGCGCCGACGACCCGGATATGAGCTTCCTTCTGACTCCTCCCAAGGGCAGCACCATGAAGTTGGCGTTGACCCAGGACGAGATGACGATCACCACGTACGATTCACTGAAGGTTTTCCCCGGAAGCCAGGAGACCATCAGCCGTTGCATCTATCCCATCAAGGGACGCATCCTGAACGGGCTGACCAAAGTATGGGAAGCCAGCGGCGTCGTGTTGGTGCCCGTGACCGGCAAGGTGCTCCTGGGCACCGATGGATATGATTTCACCCGCATGAGCATCGAGATTACCAAAGACGCCCAGTATGTGGGCTCTACAAGCCCGGACAGCACTGGGGCTCTTAGCTTCAAGCTTCCCGAGGGTGACTACGTGGCGACGCTTTCCGGTCCAGGGGTCAACCCGATGACCCAGTCGTTCACGCTGTCGGGAAACCAGATGGCCACGGTACTGGAATTGGACCCCCCGGACCCCGGCCGTGTCGAAGTCCAGATTTTGGACGACGCCGACCAGCCCATCGCCAGCCGCATCATCGCCCAGAAGGGCACTCTGGATGAGTTGGGCGCCGTGCGAGTTGCCTTGGTACCTGACTTGCAGGGCCAGGCCACCCTCTTCTTGCCACCCGGCGATTATACAATTCAGGGATCTCGGGGCGCAGAATACAACTTCTGCCGCGTCCCGGCTGCGGTGACAGCGGGCAATACCGTGTCGGTTTCGTGCAAACTGACTCAAGAAATGCAGATGCCCGGTTGGGTCGCCGCCGACCTTCACGTCCATTCCGAATTTGGCATCGACAGCCAACTGGACCGCTATTTGCGAGTTAAGGCCGAAGTGGCCGAGGGCCTGAAATTCTGGGCCGCTACCGACCATGACCTCTTCGAGGATTATGCCCCCATCGTGGCCGAACTTGGATTGACCGACGTCATTGTTCCCTCTGTCGGCATCGAGGTCTCCCCCATTGGCCGCCACTTCAACGGCCTGGGCTGTAAACCGCTGGCTACCCAACTCATTCGATACTTCGTAATCCCCTGGACCAACTTCCTGCCCAACGGCGAAGTCAGCGGCGCCCGGCTGGAGCCCGATTTGTGGAAGACGATGCACGAAGAATTCCAGTGCCGAATGGTCCAGATCAACCACCCCAGAGACGGCCAGGGGTACTTCGACCTGGTCGACTATGATCCCGCCGTGGGCCCCAGTTCGGCCAAAGCGGGGCGTTTTGACATGACCTTCGATTCCATGGAAATCTGGAACTCGGGCGATAACTGGCAGCACCTGGAAAGTAAGACCCTGGTTGACTGGTACAGCTTCCTGAATCGCGGCCGCCAAATCATTGCAGTTGGCAATCCCGATACTCACGCACTGACCCAGTGGGCCGGCCAGCCCCATAATTCTGTGAAGGTTGACGGGACGTTGACCGAGACCTCGTTCTATGACGCCATGCTGGCCGGCAAGTCCCAGGTCACCTCAGCACCGTTTGTCGAGTTCACCATCGATGGCGCCGAATTGGGCGACACCTTGACCCCCGCTGCGCCCGCAACCGCCCTGAACGTGCACGTAAAAGTCTC
>CAYTWV010000643.1:0-2658 GCA_964442235.1 uncultured Myxococcales bacterium
ACGAAATCGTTCCCGTTCACATTGACTGAAGACCAGATGACGCACCAGTTCACATGGAGCCAAAGCCAGGTTCTATTCCAATCTTCAAGCGGTCACACTGAACTCGCCAAATGGATCTACAGCCCGTCAGAACCCGCCCGCCACATTTCGCAGCAGCCCATGCCGGTCCACATCAATCTGTGGTTGTTCAAGGGACTGCCACCAAAGAACAAGCAGGAGGTGGAGGTGGTCATTCGGGCTTTTAAGTTCACGCCGGAGTGAGGATGACCACTGCCCTACGCCGTGAACGATCCCAAGTTCGGTTGTCCGGTCTTTCGCGTTTACGAGCGGATCGTGACCCCGTATAGTCTTGCCGAATGAACAAGCGCTTTTTTGCGATTGTCTCCACTGTGTTTTGCCTCGTCTGCGGAACTGCCCCAGCAGCCCCCACTGCCGTGCAAAAGCCCGACGTGCTGCTGGAAAAGATCTCCGACACGCAGGTGTTGAAATGGAAGAACGGCAAGCAAGCAGTCTTCTTCTTGGCCTTTGACGATGCCTGCCCCTCGCACCTGAAGAACGTCATCCCCGAACTGCACAAACGCGAGATTCCCGCCACCTTCTACCCCATCGCCGGCAACGGCATGTTTCGGGACCAGCCTGCCTGGACCAAGGAAGCGAAGACACCCGAGGTCATTCTCGGCAACCACACCTTCAACCACAAGGATTGCACCAGCGTGGAGCAACTCGACCAGGAGCTGAGCAAGGCCACCGACGCCATCAACCAACGCGTTGCTCCGGCCAGCACAACTCGTTTGATTTCCTATGGGCAACCCGGCGGGGTGAAATGGACGGTGAGCAAAGAAGAGATTCAGGCCGCGCTCGCCAAACACAACCTCGTCAGCCGTCCTCCATTCTGGGGCGCGGCGATACATGTCAAGACCACCGAGGACATTGTGAAACTTGTCGACGCCGCCATCAAGAAGGGCGACATGGGCCACCTCGACTTCCACGGTGTCGGTGGTGACTGGCTCGCAGCCAGCGTGGAGTTCCTCCAGGCCACGCTCGACAAACTCGAAGCCGAGAAGGACAAACTCTGGCTCACCGACCACATTTCCTATCACAAATACCAAACAGAGCGCAATGCGTCCGAGGTCAAGGTGCTGGCATCCGAACCCAAGCAGATCCGCCTCCAGCTCCATGCCACCACAGATCCCAAACTCTATGACCAACCCCTGACGCTGGCCACGAAAGTCCAAGCCGATTGGAGCAGTGTGGAGGTGACGCAGGGAAAGACGAAAGTCTCCGTTGCGGTCGTGGACGGCCTTGTAAAATATGACGCCCTGCCCGGCACGCAGGAGATCACGCTCCAAACTGCCAACTGATCCCATTGCACAACCTGGCATGGAAACCTTGGTTCATGAGCCTGGATTTGTCCGCAAAGTGGCGCGGCGCATATTCGAACATCGGGGACGCTTGAACACAGCAACACAACACCTGGCCCAAGATCCCGTGATGGCCAAATTGATTGAACGGATCGGCCTCATTCAATTGAGGGCTCGTCGAGTTCCAGTTTTTCAGTCGTTGGTGCAGGCCATCATCTACCAGCAGTTGAGTGGGAAGGCAGCAGACACCATCCTTGCCAGATTCCTGAAATTGTTCGGTGAAGGCTTCCCTTCACCAGCCCAGGTTTTGGCCAGCACACCGGAACAATTGCGCTCTGCCGGCCTGTCCAAACCGAAGGCCAAATACGTGAGGGGAGTGGCGGAGAAGTCGATGGATGGGGGTCTGCCTTCTCTGGATGATTGTGATGACCTGACCGACGCCGAGAGCTTTGAAAGACTGACGGAACTGAAAGGCGTGGGGAAGTGGACGGTGGAGATGTTTTTGATTTTCAACCTCGCCAGACCGGATGTGTTGCCGGTTCACGATCTTGGAGTGCGCAGAGGATTCCAGATCGCATACGGCAAGAGGAAGCTACCAGAGCCGGAGCAGTTGGAGAAGTTTGGGCAGAAGTGGAAGCCGTATCGAACCCTGGCAGCCCGATATTTGTGGAGAGCGGTGGACGGGGCCTCATGAAACAGGACACCTTCGAAACTTCTGTTGTTTTGTGGTGCGAATCTCTCCCCTTGGCCTCCAACCCGTAGCTCAATAGCTGCTGCGGCTTGACACTCGCTGACGACAAAATAGGCTCCAGTCATGAACCAAACACGAACCGGCTGTCTTCTTCTTCTCTCCTTTCTGCTTGCGACATTGTCCGGCAATTCCTTGGCGACCACGCCGAAGAAAATCTACGTCATCACGGACCTGGAGGGTATCAGCGGCGTCTATAAATTCACTCAGACTCGGGAGGCTGAAACTCCTCTGGCCCGGGAGGCGCGAGAGTACTTCATGGGCGACCTGGCAGCAGTGGTGCGCGGACTGCGTGACGGTGGTGCGACCGAGATCATCGTGCTTGACGGGCACGGCAACCAAGCGGTGATCCCCCATCTGATGGAGCCAGGGGCAAAGTATATCACGGGCCTGCCCCGGCCCAAGGAATTCATCCGACTGGACAGCAGTTGCGCTGGCGTGGTCTTGGTGGGCTTCCATGCCATGATGGGCACACCCGATGGCGTGCTGAACCACACTGTCACGGGTCGAATGAGAACCAGCCAGCGAAGATCGAATCAGAACCGGCCA
>CAYTWV010000644.1:0-2657 GCA_964442235.1 uncultured Myxococcales bacterium
CAACAAGGACTGGTAGGGATTGCACACCTTGGCCAACTGGCCCGAAACACAGGCACTGTCGTCGTCGATATTTGCGCTCTTCACACATCGGGATTCCACACAGGACGCATCCTGCCTGGTTCCCTGGCACGCAGCCACCGTGTCGCAAGAGGCCACTCGAGTGTAAGAGGCCGGGCAGTCCGAAACCATCGAACAACAATCCCCCGATGCACAGCAAAAACCGTTCTGGCAGTGATTTGCCGAGCAGTCCGAGTCTTCGTCACACGAGAATCCATCCCCCAGATCCTGCTGGCATGTTCCATCACAGTGGAAGCCCGCATCACACTGAGCGTCGTTGCTGCACGTCGCACTGCACACCGGGGCAGTCTGGCTGACCGTGCCCGCACAATACCGGTCCGGATACGGGTCGCATTCAAGCGCCATCAGCCCTGTACCACATGCCGAGTCGTCGGCAATCGCCGAGCTGGGAGCGCAAGTGCTGGACAGACACATGGCATCCACGCGGCTTCCCTGACACGTGGCCGTGGAATCGCAACTGGGCGCCGCCGAATAGGTGGCCGGACAATCCCCCGGCTGGGCACAACACTCGCCGGCATCACAACAGAATCCGTTGGCGCAATGCCCCGACTTGCAGTCGCTCGACTCGACGCAACCCAGGCCATTCGAGATGTCCTCTGCACATACACCAAGCGTCTCGTTGCAATGGGCCGAAACCACGCAGGTAGAATCGTCCACACAGGCCTCGGCACACTCCGCCCCCAAAGTTCCCCCGAGCAGACACGTATATAACCCACACGCCACTTGGGCCGGGGCCACGCACGTTCCGGTCTGGCACTGCGCTTCCGAAGTTTCAAAGTACGAGAGCCCGATGGCCTCACACTTCGCCCCAGCGCAGTCCACCACCAGACCATCAATCATTCCATCACAATCGTCGTCCGTAAGGTTGCACAACTCTTCCGTGTTGGGGTGCACCGCTTCGGATTCATCGTTACAGTCCCCGGAGCCATCAGGGCAAATCTCGGGCTCCACTCCCTCCACGGACAGGTCCACATCACAATAACCGTCCAGATCGTCGTCGCAGCCGTTGTCCGCCGTCCCGTCACAATCCTGATCCAAGTCGTCGCAGACTTCGGGTATCGCCAAATCCACCGCATCACAGCGAACGTCACTGCCGTCGGGCAGACAGACCACCTGCCCCGTGGTGCAAAGCCCGATGGCACAAGCCAGGCCCAGCCCAATCTCCGACCCGTCAGGGTGCACAAAACGGAATCCCTCGTCCGTGGTAAGGTCGCAGTTGTTGTCGATCCCGTCACACGCTTCAGAATTACCCGGATACATGATGGGGCTGGCATCATCACAGTCCGTGCCCAGCGCCACATAACCCGCCGGCGCACTACACGCCATCTGGCTCACGTTGGGATCCCCGAATCCGTCCAAGTCCGCGTCCATGTAGAACGCCAACTTCACTCCCTCATCAATCTCCCCATCACAATCGTCATCCAAGCCATTACATGTCTCGCTGACCTTGTTCGTAAGAGTCGAACATGTTGCCTCTTCCAGGGATTTACAAACCACCACGCCGCCCCCGCACACTCCCGTGCCACAGGCAGCGCCCATACTCTTGGTGACCCCATCCCAGTCCACTAAGCCGAAACCCTGGTCCGTCTCGCCGTCGCAGTCGTTGTCCACCGTGTCACACACTTCAAACTCGGGTGTTTTGGCCGAACAATCCGCCCAGCCCAAGGCCCCTTTGCACTCCTCGCTGCCCAAACACTTCCCGAACTGGTTCTCGATCTGACACGGACGGGTCGTGGCATCCACCCCCGGAATACAAACACAACTGTTGTTTTCAGGGATGCACTGCTTCCCTCGTAACTCGCCCGTTACCTCGTCTTTGATCTCCGTGCAGACGTATCCCGCCCCACACGTCCCCTTCACCGAGCAATCCGAGCCGCAATAGAGCCCCGCACCGGCACCCTCGCCCACCGTCACACACAAGTCCCCCTGCGCCGCACAATCCAAGTCCGCTTTGCAGGGCTTGCATAACTTATCCGTGGGCGGAACACATATAAATACTGCATCAGGATAACTATTCGTTGCTGCCTTGCATTGCCATTCTATAAGTGGGCACTCTTCTTCGCATTGAACGGTGCAAACGTACTGATCCCCCGAAGGAACACAATATCCACTCAGGCAATCCGCGTTGGACTTGCATGGCCATCCAAACCCGCCTTCCACCAACGTGTCAGGAAGTTCAAAGTCCCCCAAGTCCGGAAGATCCTGCCCCGCAAAATCAGGCAAATCCGATACCTGGTCCTTGCTATGGAAGTCCACCACCATCGTGTCGGCATCCGAATTCGTGCCATCCTCCCGAGGTCCCACTCCGTCCGCATCCCCCGTACCAAGATCCTCCTTGGTCGTGCTGCCCCCGGTGGAGCATGCGGTAAGCGCCAGAATGGCCAACGACAAAACCAGGGTCTTTCGTGTTACGTTCATGGGGGCCTCCCTCGCGGGCGGTAATATTGTTCCAGCAAGCTCCTTGTTAATACGCAATAGGGCGCCTCTTGTCCAGCGATACAACAAAGGCCCAAGTGATGTCGCATGGATAATCGTGCTGCAGGCGCCCGGCCGCGTGGCATTCCCGGCGGGGCTGGGGC
>CAYTWV010000645.1:0-2655 GCA_964442235.1 uncultured Myxococcales bacterium
ACCATCGTCGCGGTCTTCACGCGCCGGTGCGTAGGCCAGACCCGATAACCAAGGAAGGTGACCCCGGCGCGGCAGGGCCGGACCTGGCACTTGTCGTCGTGCAGGGAGAGGCGCAGCCCCTGTTCAAGGAACGATGCGATCGCGCCTTTGGCATCGTGCAGTCTCTGTTTGTCCGGATGGACCAGGCCCCAGTCATCCACATACCGCACGAACCGGCCTGCACGAAGCTGCTCGGTCACAAAGTGGTCCAGCGGATCCAGGTACACATTCGCGAAGAGTTGGCTGGTCAGGTTGCCGATGGGGATGCCCCGGCCAGGGCCAAATCCTGGATGAACCGGGCTGGAATCCACCAGCAGGTCCAGAAGGGCCAGCAGCCTCCCATCCTTGAGCTTCCGGCGCAGGAGTTCCTTCAGAATGGAGTGATCCACTGACTGGAAGTATTTTCGCACATCGCACTGAAGCACGAACGCCTCCGGTTGCCGGCGCATGTAGTCCTGAAGTCGAAAGACCGCGGCGTGCGTGCCCTTCCCCGCTCGGCAGGCGTAGGAGTTGAAGATGAAGCTCCTCTCGAAGATCGGGGTGAGCACATTGCAGACCGCGTGGTGGACGATGCGGTCGCCGAACGGCGCTGCCACGATGTCGCGGGGCTTGGGGTCAAAGACCTTGAAGCAGCGGTAGGGACCAAAGCTGTAGTCACCCTCCAGCAGCCGGTGCCGCAGTTCCAATAGCCGGGGCTCCAGGTCATACCGGCAGGCCACAACCTCGGGCTGCCGCGTCTTCGCCTTCGCCGCCTGGCGGAAGGCTCGGTGCAGGTTCTCGAAGGAGCAGACCTCACTGAACAGGTTCCCGATCCGCTTCATTGTCCCCGACCTTCTTGGGTTCCGAACTCGCCTTCATCCAGCCTCACAGCATGCGGCCGCTCTCGTCGATCCGCTCTGCAAGGAGGCCATAACGGGCCAGGGCGATAAACTTCAGATCCGAGGCCAGCCGAATCAGGAAGCGCAGCTTCTCGACCTCGCGATCCACGATGAGCAGGTGCGGCCTCTTGTCCCTGGCCGTGTTCGCCGCCACCAGGCCCAGCAGCACCTCCAGGGCGACCTCTTCGATTCGGCGGCCCAGCAGGTATTGCTGGCTCTTGGGGAAGGAGCGCACGGTCGGATAGAGTTCCAGCACCAGGTCGTACGCAGCCAGGACGATCCGCGGTCCCTTGATTGGTTCAGGCGCCATCCTGTTTCCGGCCCTTCTTTTCAATGGACCGGATCAAGGCCACGGCGGACGACAGCGGTTCTCCCTGGACGGCTTCGGACAGACTGTCCTGGCCGACCAGCGCCGCCAGCGCGGCCACCGAGCAAAGGGCGTCCCGGACTCCGTAGTAGTGGCCCACCTTGTCCCGGTAGTGATAGGCGTGATACCCGCGGCACAGCTCCTCGAAGACCAACACGGCCTGCTCGGCCAGCCGCCGCTTGAGTGGGACTGGCGAGCCCAAATCGTTCAACACCGGACCAAGCACGGCCTGAGCAACTCCCCAGGCCTTGAGTGATTGGGCCTGGAAGCGGCCGGTATTCGTCGGGCCTGGAAGTTGCCCAGCAAGCGGCACCGGCGGAAGCCGACCTCCCGTGGCAACGGGTTTCGGCCCGCTCTGGTTGTTGACTACCGGACCTGCCAGATCTTGCGAACAATCCTTGCCTGACGCAGCGCGATCTTCAGACAGTTCGACAAACCATGCCCGCCCCACGCGTTCGCCCGCCAACTCCCCTTTTGCAACCCTGTACCGCAAAGTGCGCTCCGGGATACCGAGGTGCACAGACGCCTCACTAAGAGGCACCAGTTTTTTCCCGACAGACTCTTCAGACATCGTCTTCCCCTGATCTGCAACTAACAGCCAGCCCGGCATCGTCAACCTGGCCCCAAAACGGTCAGAGGCAAATCTGGTGGGTTCCGGCAATCATGTTGCCGACAGCGGCAACCTCCGGCAGCCTTCCGGCAACATTCTTGCCGACAACGGCAACTCTTTGCCGCCAGCGGCAACTTCCGGCAACATTCTTGCCGATAGCGGCAATACCCTTGCCGGAACAACCCGATTCTTGCCGACAACGGCAACTCTTTGCCGCCAGCGGCAACCTTGCTGCAATCCTCCCCAGCACCCGGCGGGCTTCGCCCGTTTCCAAATTCCAAATCCTCAAAGGGCCAAATTCCCCAGCTACTTCCGGCGACAACAGCGGGCCCCGATGTCGTTGGTCCAGTACGACGGCCCGGTGCTCAGGTCCAACGCGAACACGCCGGCCCGGGAGCCATAGCCCCAGTGACCGCCGCGCAGCGCCGAAGCTGGAAGGCCGGACTTGTAAGCCCCCCCGTCGTGGGCCTCACCATTCAAGTTCCAGGTGCCGTCACTGCCGTAGCCGGCCGCCGGCCATGGGGAGTCAGGAGGTGAATAACCTGAAGCAAACTTTCCCCCGTCCACATCGTACTTCGTCCGCCCAGCCTGGCCCCAGTGGTCGGTCCATTCCCAGAGATTCCCTACCAGGTCAAACGCCCCCCAGACCGACATGCAGGAGTTGGCCAGGTCCAGGTACCAGGCGTCTCCCGCCTTTCGTGGACCGGTGCTGCAAGTGTTGGACAAGTACTCACTGGATTTTGGTTATCTTGTACAGTAAG
>CAYTWV010000646.1:0-2654 GCA_964442235.1 uncultured Myxococcales bacterium
CCGGCTGCACCTGACTGGCATCGGCGATATCTCGTGTGACATTGATGGATCCGTGGAGATCACGACCAAGGCGACCACTCAAAGAAGTCCGCTTCTGATTTATGATCCCAGGACCGATGCCATCACCGAGTCCACTTCCGGCCACGGGGTTGCCGTAATGTCCATTGATAACCTGCCGGCCGAATTGCCCAGGGATGCCACAGAACATTTCGGCCACTCGCTGGCGCCCTTCCTTCCCGTTCTGGCTACCCTGCGGCGCAGCAGCTCGTTCGACCAGGCAGGATTGCCGGGCCCGCTCAAGCGAGCCACCATCGTTTGGAACGGTCAATTGACCCCTGATTACGCTCATCTGGAGCGGTTTTTGTAATTTGAAGCGTTTTCTGTACTAGGGATTGTGACGGAGGATTCGGATGTCTCAGAAGGTGCTCGTTCTTGGCGCAGGCTTGGTTGCACGCCCGCTGATTCAGTATCTGCTTGGCCGTGGTTTTGAAGTGACCGTGGCGGACAAAACCTCTGATAGGGCCCGAGAGTACGTGGGCGCTCACCCCAACGGGTGTGTGACGACCCTGGATCTGGCCGATACCGAGGGCCTGGATGCCCTGATCGCCCCATGTGATTTGGTCGTGAGTCTGGTCCCCTACATCTTCCATACCCTGATTGCGCGCCGCTGCTTGGCGCACCGGAAACATCTGGTTACGGCCTCTTATGTTTCCAACGAGATGCGGGAACTTGGCCCCGAAGCCGCAAAGCTTGGGCTGGTTTTCCTGAACGAGCTTGGGCTGGATCCGGGTCTGGATCACATGAGCGCCATGCGGATCATTCGGGAAGTGCATTCTCGGGGCGGCAAGGTGGTGGGATTCCGCTCGTTCTGCGGCGGGCTGCCTGCCCCGGAATCCAACAACAACCCCTGGAACTACAAATTCAGTTGGAGCCCCCGAGGCGTTCTGCTTGCCGGCCGAAATTCGGCCCGCTTCCTTCAAGACGGCAAAGTTGTGGAGATCGAGGCCCAGGACCTCTTCATGAATAACTGGCCCATGGACGTGCCCGGTGTGGGACCGCTGGAAGGGTATCCCAACCGCAATTCGCTCCAGTACATCCACCTCTATGACCTGCCCGAAACTCGGACCATGATGCGAGGAACCTTCCGCTACCCGGGTTGGTGCCGCACCATGAAGGCATTGGTCGACCTGGGATGGCTGTCGCTGGACCCACCCCCGGGCGGTGCGGTGACCCTTGGCGATGTGACTGCGTTTCTGCTTCGCAAACCCGGACTGACGGGATCAGAATTGCGGGCAGCGGTGGCTGAACGGCTTGAACTTCCCGTTGACCATAATGCCTTGGACCGAATGGAGTGGGCGGGCCTGTTTGGGACCGAACCGGCTCCCCTGGCCGAAACCGTTCTGGACACACTGGCCCCGGTGCTGGAGTCCAAGCTTGTGTTTGCCCCGGGTGAACGAGACATGAGCGCCATGGTTCACTACTTCGACCTCGAGGAAGCCGACGGCACCAAGACCGAACTGCGCTCAACACTGGTCGACTTCGGCGTTCCGAACGGCGACTCCTCTATGGCCAGAACCGTGTCCCTTCCCGCTGCGTTGGGCGCCGAATTGATCTTGACCGGCAAGGTGGCTCAACGAGGCGTGTTGATTCCCACCAGCCCCGAATTCTGCGATCCCATTCTGGATGCATTGGAAGAAATGGGAATACGGTTCACCGAAAGCAGGGTTTGAACCCTTCAGAGTTGACGAAGGAGCGCTTGCCATGTCTCGACCGACTCCTGCCCAAGTTCTGAATCTGCTTTTTTCTGCCTGTTTGGCGGTTGGCGCCGGGGCCTCCTGCTCGGACAAATCCAGCCAGGAAGCGGTCCAAGCAAAAGAAACGGACAAACGAGAGGAGATGCCCGCTGTCTTGGCCGACTTTTCAGTCAAGACCGGCGATTCCTCGTTGCTGTTCCAATACGTGGACCCCACTTCGGGACAGTTCACGACCACCCCGGACCCGGCCAAAGTGCCCGACTCGGCCAAACCCAATACCATCGTCTTCTCGTCTCGAATCCCCAAAGGGCAGATGCCTCCGGAACTGATCATCCTTGCGGATCTGACCCAGGCCGGCGAGGACGGCACCTTTCCGTTCCGCCTGGTCTCTCGATATGGCTCCGTGGCCCTTCCCGAAAAGGCGTCTCCTGATGCAACCCCGGCAGCGGCCCAGGCAGCTAGCGGAAAAGAGAGTGTCATTCTGTTCTCGACTCAATGGTGCCCGCACTGCAGACGTGCCAAAGAGTGGCTGACCCAGCAGGGAATTCCCTTTGTGGAAAAGGACGTGGAGAGTGACGCCACGGCCTCGGCATTGCTGCAGCAGATGGGGAAGGCCCAGGGTATCGCCCCTCAAATGCTGACTTCAGTGCCTATCCTTTCCGTAAAGGGAACCCTGGTCATGGGATTCGACCCCAACAAAATTCAGTCGTTGCTGAAGTAGTGGCGGGATCGAAGGGCCCAGGGTGCGGATCCGTTGTCGGGGAGCAGCGGTAAGGGCGACAGCAGCCCATGCCGGGAAGAGGATCGGAGAAGGGGCCGACAGCCCCGTCTCCGATGATGCCCAGCGGCGAAGCCTCCGCACTGCTCTAACGGGGGATAACGGGGGCGATCCCTCGCCCC
>CAYTWV010000647.1:0-2652 GCA_964442235.1 uncultured Myxococcales bacterium
CCACCAGCCGAATTTGCTCGGCGTTCAAGCCCAGTTCCGCCCGCTGCAGATAGACCTTCTCCACCCGCTTGAACAACACCGGGTTCAGCATCACATCGTCATCCAACGCAACCAGCTTGGGCAGCACGACCTCGGCCACAGCCTGCATCGCTGCATTGGTGTTGGCTGACAACAAACCGAAAAACACCGGACGCACTTTGTCCAAGAGTTTGCCCGTACGGTCCAATGCCTCCAACGTGTTGGCAAAGGTCGGCTCTTCTTTGTTCGCCACGATCTGCTCAAGCTCGGCACGCATCTCTGTGATGCCTGCATCAAAGGCCGGCTCAAAGTGCTCCGGCAGGATCCTGTCGAACGGCGGCACACCAAAAGGCGTTCGCCACTCCTCAAACAGCGGATTGGCCCCCGCAGCCCCACCACTCTGCGCCCACGCCGCACCACACCAACCCAGCACACCCAACACCACCAACACCAGTCGAATCGTCATATCCGCTCCTTCCATCTCGTTTCCTTGGTCACCCAACGCCAAAACCCAATAGCCACCCGCTCTATCCCTCCATAACAAGCCAACTTCCCCCGGTCAACCTTGTCGTGCCTCCCATCCCACGCTGCCTCGGTGTGGCCCGGCCCCATGCCCCGATACCTGCCGCAGACGCCGGCCCATCACTCACCCCAAATCCCCGCCCCAACCACAACCCGTCGCACCATCCGCATCATCTCTTGACATTCCCTCGGCCCCCGCTTACTTGCTTCAAGACCCGTGCGCTGCACTTCCCGAGTGCTTCCCTAAGGGATTCTCAGGAATATTTCGACGCCCGGGGTGGTTTTGCGCCCGCATTAACGGTTTCACTCCGTTGAATCGGTCGTTTTTGGGTCACGTTCAGTCGAGGAGAGACATGACGGAATCAGCAACCACTGCCATGATTCAGGTCGAAGGATTGGAGAAACGCTACGGCGATCTCCACGCCGTCCGCGGCGTCTCATTTGAAATCCGTAAGGGAGAAATCGTGGGCTTCCTCGGGCCTAATGGTGCCGGAAAAAGCACCTGCCTGAAGACCATGACCTGCTTCCTTCCGCCCACCGCCGGCACCGTTCGCATCGCCGGGATGGACGTGCAGGACCACCCCAAAAAGGTCCGGCAGCGATTCGGGTACCTCCCGGAAAACGCACCGCTCTACCCCGATATGATGACCTACGACTACCTGCGCTTCGTGGGCCAACTCCGAGGCCTCTCCGGGGCCAAACTGGAGGAGCGCCTGGAAACGGTCGCCCGAAAAGTCGGCATCACTCATGTCCTCAGTCAGACCGTCGGGACCCTTTCAAAAGGCTACCGACAACGAGTTTGCCTCGCTCAGGCCCTTATCCATGACCCCGAAATCCTGATTCTGGATGAACCCACCGTGGGACTCGACCCGAATCAGGTGGTGGAAATCCGAACCCTTATTAAGGAATTGGGAAAGGACCGAACAGTCATCCTCTCCACCCACATTCTTCATGAAGTTCTGGTCACCTGTGACCGGATTATCATCATCCATAAGGGACGTATCGTGGCCGACGGCACCCCGCAAGACCTCCTGGAAAACCTCACCAGCAATCCCCCCGTGGTCCTGCGCCTGGCCGCTTCCGCCTCCGATGTCCCTGCCCTCCAGCAGATCCTCTCCGCTCAACCCTGGGTCGTTCGGGTCGAACCTCGCCCCGCCGGAATCCAGGGCGAAATCGAGATGGAAATCATCGGTGACGGCACCCTCGACATGCGAAAGAAGGTCCTGGATCTGGTTCAAACCCACCAATGGACCTTGCTTGAGCTGCGCCGCGAAATGCTGGACCTGGAAGGACTCTTCCGCAAGCTGACCCAGGAGTAAACCATGCGAAACATCTGGATACTCGGAAGAAAAGAACTGGTCTCCTATTTCACTTCGCCCATTGCGTATGTGGCCATCACCGTCTTCCTGGTGGTGGTGGGACTGAAGTTCTTTGTGGTGGACTCTTTCTTCAAGACCGGCGAAGCCAGCCTTCGCTCCTTCTTCGAACTGGTCCCCCTCTTCTTCGTCTTCTATCTGCCCGCCATCACCATGCGCACCATCTCTGAAGAGAAGCGCCAGGGCACCTTCGAACTGCTTGCGACCCTGCCCATCAGCGATGCGGAAATTGTCCTTGGCAAGTTCCTCGGTGCCGTGGGCTTCATGAAGTTGACCCTGCTGGCAACTCTGATCTATCCCTTGGCCCTCGGCGCTCTGGGCGACCCCGACTGGGGCGCAATCATCGGTGGTTACATCGGACTTATCCTGCTTGGCTCCGCCTTCATCGCCGCCGGCGTCATGGCCTCGGCCTGGACCCGCTCCCAAATCGTCGCCTACATCATGGGCACCGTCTTCGGCGCACTCTTCTTCTTCACGGAACGACTGGTCAAAGCTTTCTGGGAAGGCGCCCGCGATGCCGTCGCCTATGTCAGCTTCGATGCCCACTACGCCAACTTCGTACGCGGCGTCCTGGATACCCGTGACGTGATCTTCTTCCTGGCGGTGACCGCGCTCTTCCTGGTCGTCGCAACCTTCTCTCTCAATGCCCGTCGCTGGAAGTAGAGGTGAATCCATGAGCGAGAAAACCGTACAAAACTCCTCTTCCAAAGCCTCCAGAATGACCAATAATCTGGTC
>CAYTWV010000648.1:0-2650 GCA_964442235.1 uncultured Myxococcales bacterium
GTCCTCGGTGGGTTCCACCTTTTTCTTCTTGGCTTTGGTCTTCTTGCTCTTCTTCTCGGAGGTCTTCTCCGCCTTTTCCGAGCTGTCGCTCTGCACCACGTCGGACGTCTCGGCCTCGGTGCTCTTTTTGCAGGAGGGCGCAAGTCCAATCAGAAATAGGGCCAATACGGGAAGGAAGGGTCGGACCAATCTCATGGCTAGACTCCATCACAGAAGGAAGCGGGTGAACTCGGGGTCGGGGCGAGGAATGACCTCTACCGACAGGAGTTGGACTGACATCAGCCCATTCTTGACCGACTCGAGGGATGCTTGAACGGAATCCAACGAACCGGTCAGCACAAAATAGCCCTTTCCGGCCAACCCGGAGGCAAGCCTCAGTTCCAGAAGCCCCACCTCCGCTGCCTTGAGCGCAAAATCTGCTGCCAGCAAAGCCGAGGCCACACTGTGGGTCTCCACGATGCCAAGCGAGTCGATCTCGGCGGGGCGATTGGTGTGGGTCAAGACATCCAGGATTCCCGGGTGTGCCCCAGGCAAATAGAGTTGATCCACCAGGCAATCGGCGGCCACCTCGATGCCCTCGAGCATGGACGCTTCGACCGACGCCACATCTCCCCAGAAGAGGGTCATGAACCGGCCGGGAGAGATGGGATTGCTGGCAATCAAGGTGATGGGGGCCTTTTTCACACACCTGTCCGAGACCACCATGCCTCTGGCGATACTGGAGACCTCAACGAGTCCCAGAGCCGGAAACATGCGAACCTCGCTACACGATGCGGAAGTAGTCCTTCAAGACGCAACGCCTCTCACGGGTGAAATGTCTGGAATAGGTTAGTCCTTCGCCCGTAGGACTTGCGATGGTGAACGTGCCGTACCCTTCTCCGCCGAAACCAAGCCCCGCATAAGAGGGGGCATTTTTGACAAAGATAGAGCAATCCATGGCCCTGGCCATCTTGTGCAATCGGTCGATGTTTGTGGAGTGCATGACGGCAGTATGCCTGTAGCCATGCTCCACACGTTTGGCCATTTCAATCGCTTCGTCGGCGTTGCCGACCCGAACCATAGGAAGCACGGGCATCAGCAACTCTTCCTGAACGAAGGGATGTTTCTCGTCGACTTCGCACAGAATGACGCGGGGATCGCCAGTGACGTCGATACCGGCTTTGCGGAGGATGTATTTGGCATCCTTCCCAACAAATTCCGTAACCGGGCCCTTCTCGGTGACCACCAGGCGCTGCACCTTGGCGATCATGGATTCCCGAAGCAGATAGGCACCGTGTTCCGTCATCAATTGGCGAAGACGGTCGGCGATAGAGGAGACGGCAATGACCTCCTTCTCGACCACACACACGATGTTGTTATCAAACGAAGCGCCCGCCACGGCATCTCGAGCAGCTCGGTTCAAATCAGCGGTTTCATCGACCACACACGGGGGATTCCCCGGCCCGGCTGCAATGACCTTCTTGGGCCGTTTCATCGCAGCGGCCACGACGGCGGGGCCGCCGGTGACCACCAGCAGGGCGATGCCCGGATGATCCATCAGTGCGTTGGCGGACTCCAGCGTGGGTTCCGCGACCACACACAACAGGTTATCCGGCCCACCGGCAGCAACAATGGCCTGGTTCAACATGCGCACAAAATAGGCGCCCACCCGTTTGGAACGGGGGTGGGTATTGAACACGACGGCGTTACCCGCAGCGATCATGCCAATGCCATTGCAGACGATGGTCTCCGTCGCATTGGTGCATGGCGTGATAGACCCGATGACCCCATAAGGAGCGCGCTCCATAAGGGTCAACCCATGGTCGCCAGTGTAGGCGATGGGCTCCAGGCCTTCGATGCCGGGGGTTTTGTTGGCTGCAAGGAGGTTCTTCTGGATTTTGTCGTCCACGCGGCCCATGCCCGTCTCTTCGACGGCCTGATGGGAAAGCTCGTGAGCCGAACGTCGCGTCACTTCTCGCATGGCCTCAATCATGCGGCCTCGGGACTCCAGCGAGAGGTTCTGCAACTGTTCAAATGCGGCTCTGGCCGCCTTCACGGCCGAATCGACATCCGGGAAGATTCCGTAACGGCCGGCAGCAGGTGCCGAACGCCCAGCGGGAGTGGGCGCAGCGGATCTGGCAGTGGGGATAACCCCAGCCTGCCCAAGCCGCTGCACCACACGCTCGACGATATCTTGGACTTTGGGGTCGTCAAGCTGCATAGGCTACCTCTAGTTTTTCGCGTCGAACTTGCCCGAAGAATCCTCGGCGTACTTGTTGTACTTCTCGGTGCCGAAGACATCGAAGGTGTCGACGATGGCCATGACGGTGGCATCGACGGGACGGTCCTTGGTCGCCAGGGTCTGTCGAGCAGACGAACCCGAGGCAAACAGGACCACTTCTCCCATGCCGGCACCGACAGCATCCACGGCCACCACAAACTTGTCCGACTCTTTGGCTTCGAGATCCATCTGGCGTACCAGAAGGAACCTCAGGCCGCTCAGTTCTTCCTCTTTTCGAGAGGAAACCACTGTGCCAACCACTCTGCCCATGAGCATGGCTTAGCCCTCCACGGCGTGGAAACCTTGACGACGCGTGCGAAACCCTATTTTACAGGGGCATCCGGACGGCGTCCCAGGGGGAGTACGGCATCGACATTGGCATGGGGCCGG
>CAYTWV010000649.1:0-2650 GCA_964442235.1 uncultured Myxococcales bacterium
CCCACGTCCCCCATGTCGGCCATCGAGGCCGGGCAGCACAACCACGTCGCCTTGCTGCTGGGTTCCAATGCAGACGAAACCCAGATTACCGTGCCTGTGGGCTCCGTGTCGCCCCAGACCGTGACGGCCGCCTTGGGCCAATTCCCCGAGCCCTTCAAAGGCCAGCTTCTTGAGATGTACCCGCCGGGCACTACCTACGAGGAGGCTCGCCTGTCGTGGATTCGGGCCACCACTGACGCTCAGTTCCTTTGCCCTGCCCGCCGCATCGCCCGCGCCGCTGTCGTGAACCAGGACCAGCCAGTCTGGCGCTACTACTTCACCCACAAAGCGCCGCCCAACTACGGGGAGAAGAATGGCTCCTTCCACGGCCTGGAGTTGTTCTATGTGTTCGGTGGCATCGAACTCATGGCCATGGGCGCCGCTGCCCGAGACGAAGACCGCCTTGTGGTCTCGGCCATGCAGACCTGGTGGGCTCGGTTTGCAGCGGCCGGCAATCCCAACGTGGATGATCTTCCATCGTGGCCCCAGTACGTGGTGGAGAGCGACCCAGCCATGCTACTCTCAGCGCCGCTGGGCGTCGGCCAGAGCATCCGCTCCGAGTACTGCGACCTGTGGGACTCGATTTCAGCGTTCTAAACGACTGGCCCGATATCCCGATCCGCCCCTGGTGGAGACGCGAGACGAGATAGCACCATAACTTTCGGGGATCACTAAATAATTCGGCATAGTCCACCCTTGTTGATGGGCAATTGGGCTGGCCCCAGGGCTGGTGCCTGGCCATGAGGTGTGCGTTCCCAAAGAGCATCCCTGAAGAGCATCTCCCCGGGCATCCATTCCGTCTGTTTCGTTTCGGTGGCAGTTACGCGGGCTTCGCCCCGGAGAAGGTTCTCCCTATTGGAAACGGATCGTACCCTGGCCGAAGCATGCATCCGGGACAGTCCAATTGGGCGGATAGTAGAACAGCGTGAGACCTCCCTGGAATTCGAGGGGAACGGTCCATTGGGGGTAACCGTTTGACGACGTTAGGGGCACCGTCCCCATGCTTGCCAACTGGAACCCGGTGAAGCCTGTGGCTGGTTCGGGTTGTGGCACAATATTCTCGACATCCAGTTGAACCGAAGTGCCATTGTCGACAAAGTCTAGTCTAAACTGGGTCCCAATTAGCGAATCAAATAGATTTTCTGTCTGAATATCGACTCCATCTAGTGCTATGGTAACAATTGTTCCGGAGAGGGCGAGGCACTTCACCTCCGTATAAAAAGGAGGCATGCCGGTGCATGTCGTTTCCTGGGTCGCCCCATAATTATAGAGCATCATGGCACGAATGGTCTTGGTACCGATGGGGGTAAAAAGCCCACCCTGAGGGCCAGTGCAATCCATGGTCATTTCGGCGACCACAGCATTGGAAGCCACGCCCGACTGACATCCACTGCCGATGTCGTAGTACCCCGGTTCGCATTGGCACAACGGATAGCCGTAGGGAGTGGCGCAGGTGCCATGGGCCCCACAATCCATGCCCTGGCATAGTTCGCTGACGCACTGGGTCCCGCTGCAAACCAGCCCCTGGGAGCAGTCGCCGCAGCTAACGCCGCAGCCGTCGTCGCCGCACTGCTTCCCTGTGCAGTCGCCGGTACAGGCGCCCACGCACGCACCCGCCTCGGTACAAAACGGTGTCGGTTCGGTGCACGAGCCACACGAGCCGCCGCAGCCGTCGTCGCCGCAGACGCGACCACCGCAGTTCGAATTGCATTGCAACTGGCAGGCGCCCATGGCACTGCAAACCGGTGCTACCGCAGGACATGACCCGCAGGAACCACCGCAGCCGTCGTCGCCGCACTCACGGCCCGCACAGTTTGCGTTGCACGTCGCCTGACACATCCCCTGTGCGTCGCAAAACGGGGCCGCCTGAGGGCAGTTTCCACACTGGCTTCCACAGCCGTCAGGGCCGCACTCTTTGCCATTGCAGGAGGGGGCGCAGGTTGCCACGCACAACCCCGAATCGGTGCAAATCGGGGCAGCACCAGGGCAGTTGCCGCACGTGCCGCCGCACCCGTCGTCTCCACACTCTTTGGAATCGCAAAGCGGAATACAGGTTGCATAGTCGCCCTGAATGTCCTGCTCATTGCCTCCACCGTTTCGCTCGACGCAGGCCGAGGCCCACAACGGAAGCAGCAGAGAAATCAGCATCCAGCGCAACAAAGCGTCAGAACGACCCATACGAACCTCCACGAAGTAGTCGGCGACTTGAACGCGTGCTGACAGTACATTCTTCCGTTCGCAGAGTCAATTGTGGCCAAGACCTCGCAGGCCAGCGGAACCAGGAGGGATGACCGACGGTCAGAGCGGACCCGGTTACTTGCCACTGAAAACTTCAGTTGTGGTCGAGACTCCGGTAACGATGCAGTCTCTATTGAACATTTCCGATCGTGAACAGCTCAGTTTTGCTCCAGGGAGTATCCGGCGTCGAGCCAGGCGCTCATGCCGCCGTCCAGATAGCTCACGGTGCGGTAGCCCCGCTCGACCAGGGCGCTTCCGGCGATGTTCGACATGTAGTTGCTCCAGCAGTACACCACTACCTTTGTATCCAAATCGCTGCCTATGAATGCTGCGATGGCGTCGATATCTTCATAGGTGATGTTCTTGTCAGTGC
>CAYTWV010000650.1:0-1638 GCA_964442235.1 uncultured Myxococcales bacterium
GGGGTGGGGGCTGGCGAGTCGGGCCACTATACTCACGGGTGGAAATCGAAGCAAGAGCGCCGTTGGTGCCGTCCGCCTGCCGGGCCCATCTGCGGGTCTTGCCGGGCTGCACACGGCCTGTCAGCGGGAGTTGTGCGTTTTGCCGTTGCAACAGCGGGCCGGTTTGGTAGGTTTCGGGCCCATTGGGACGTGGCTTTATGAGGTTTGGGACTCCATGCGCAACCTGACTGCACATTTCTTCACAATCCAGATGACCCTTTGGACGGCACTGGGGACCATGGGCTGCGGAAGCAACGACGGGACGGCAGAGCCGAAGGATACCTTGGCAGCGTTGGACCAGTCGGAGGAGAAGGACTCTCGGGAGGATTCCCGACTGCCCACGGATTTGGCCGACAGTATGGGCAAGGACCAGTCCTTGGTGGACGCTGTGGCCGACGGGACAGCGGATCAGGCACCTCTGCTGGACGTTGCCGACCTTGATCCGTCCGACCTTGATGACGTTGGGATTGAGGTTGTGGATGTGAATGTGGATTCCGTAGTGCCCCCAGCAGACCTACTGGATGCGGTCGAAGATCTTGTGGCAGACGGGGCGACGGACACGCTGGGCGACGGGGTCTTTGATGTGCCCCAGGCCGACCTGGACGACACAGGTTCGGGAACCACCTGCTGCAAACAAGACATGGACTGCGGTGCGGGCAAGAAGTGTGTGGGTGGGGCCTTTGCCTCGGGTGGCTGGTGTGTTGCCGAACTGGCAGGGGACGAGTGTTACACCTTGGCGGATTGCCCCGTGGGCCACCTTTGTACAGGGCAGGAAATCTGTTCTTGTGCGGGGTCGTGCGACGTGACGGCGGGCTGGTGTTCCCCCATGGCCGGCTTCTGCTGCGAGACCGACGGGGACTGCGAGGCGGGGTACGTCTGTGTTCCCACGATGTCGGGCCTTGGGGTCTGCGAGCCCAAGCCGAAGTTCGCGGGCAAATGCTGGTTCGACGGAGATTGCCCGGCCGGGGAAGCATGTTACGGAGCGTTCGCTTGCCCATGCACGACGTCTTGTGGCAGTCCCGATCAGTATGGGGCGTGCCTGCCTGATTGACGCGATTGCGGATTCGGGATCGTGCGGGTAAAGTCGCCCTCCAAATGGGGGCGTGCATGAAGAACTTGTTTGTACTGGTATTCTTGGCGGGCCTGGGCTGCGTTGCCGGGTGCTCGACCAGCGAGTCAAACGAATCCGATCTGGGAACTCCGGCACCGGATGCAGCGGATCAAGTCGAATCCATCGAAGCGGACACCTCGTCCGATTGTGGCGGCAAGGTGGCCTTGTGCGAAGACAACGTCGCTTCGGCCTGTGTGGAGGGTGTTTGGACCTCGACACCTTGCGGCACCAAGGCCTATTGCAACTTTGGTGCGTGTGAGCCCAGCAGTTTCATTTTGCCTCAGGATGGGGCCCCCCACGACGACATCATCGAGTGGTGGTACTACACAGGCCACCTGACCCAGGAGGGTGCCGAAGGCGGTAAAGAATTTGGGTTTGAATTGGCGCTGTTCCAGCAGGATCTTGCAGATTTGCTGCACAAGCCTGTTCCCCAAAGCCAGCGATTCGGCTTCATGTGCCACATCGCCCTGCTGGACAAGGACCTGGGG
>CAYTWV010000650.1:1648-2630 GCA_964442235.1 uncultured Myxococcales bacterium
CATGCTTACACTCAGGGCATCGCCACCAAGATCAACTCGTGGAGTTCTGACCCCATCGACCTGGACGTGCTGAACTGCCACATCGAGCTTTCGGGAGATGGGCACGACCACATAGTGGGCAGCATCCCCGAGGGGCAAGAGAAGAAGGGCTTGCCGGGAGAGTGGCGCTTTGACCTGGAAGTCGACTCGCTCAAACCTGTGGCCCACCATGGCCTGGACGGCATCATTCCCATGGCTGCGGCCGGCGATAGCTACTATTACTCCTATACCCGCATGGAAGCTGCCGGGCAGGTCATTTCACCCGAAGGGACGTTCCAGGTGAAAGGCCAGGCCTGGATGGACCACCAGTGGGGCAACTTCCAGACCATGCACTTTAAGGGTTGGGACTGGTGGAGCATGCAGTTTGAAGATGGATGGGAAATCATGCTGTTCCAGTTCCGAGACTGGGACGACGTCCTTGTGGAGCAATCCGGAACGTTGGTGGATCCCGAGGGGAACTCGATTCCGTTGGATGGATTGAATGCGTTTTCGATTTCCAGTCTTCGGACCTGGTCCAGCACCGAGACGGACGGAATCTATCCGCTGGACTGGGATATCACCATTAAAGAACTGGACTGGAATCTGCAGATTCGGGTGGACCACGACGCCCAAGAGATGCCGAACATGGCCAAGAACTACTGGGAAGGCGCAGTTCGCATCGGTGGAACTCGCTCGGGAACCCAGGTCAAGGGTCTTGGTTACGTAGAGTTGACCGGCTACGCCACGGACATCATGTCGCCCAAATAGGCCCGAATCCAGTCCCGCCCTACCCTTGTGGTTCCAGCGGCAGGTCCACAAAAAACGTGGTGCCTTCGCCCCGTTTGGACTGGAACCAAAGCACCCCGCCATGCTCCTTCACGATATTGTAGCTAATCGATAGCCCAAGCCCGGTGCCCTTATCCCGTGCCTTGGTGGTGAAAAACGGGTCGAAGATGCGTTGGGC
>CAYTWV010000651.1:0-2625 GCA_964442235.1 uncultured Myxococcales bacterium
CGGAGCCGTACGCCTCGGTACGGCGAGCATTCCGACGGGGGTGGCAACGCCGCTCCCGGGGATGCTCGGCGACCCAACCAGGGTACGGCGAGCATTCCGACGGGGGCGGCAACGCCGCTCCCGGGGATGCTGGGTGCCCCAACTAAGGGGCGGGCTCGGTCTCCGGAGGTATGGTCCCCTCAGCCTTGGCCTTCAGGAACGCCGTGGCCACAGGCGGGAACATGGCGTACAGCAACGCATCTTCCATACGGTCACTGTAAGGGGCCACACCCACTCGTGCCGCTTCCAATTCCGGCTTCAATGTGTCGGCGGGGCGACATTCCACCCTGGGCTGACCCTTCAGGACCATCGCAGAGAGTTTCTCATCGATGGGAGCCGGGGTTGCGCCATACATGCCACGCACGTATTCCCTGACCTCTTTCGAGATCATCTTGTATCTTCCACCCATGATCACATTCATCGCTGCTTGACTGCCAACGATTTGGCTGGTGGGGGTAACCAGGGGGGGATAACCAAGGTCTTTACGCACATGAACGATCTCTTCCAGAACCAGGTCCAGCTTATCCAGTGCCTTCTGCTGCTTCAACTGCATCAGCAGGTTCGAGATCATTCCGCCAGGGACCTTGTGCTTCAGCACCCGGTTGTCCACCCGTTCGGCCTGAGAAAGCAGCATGTGTGAGTACCGATCACGGATGGTCTCAAAATGAGCTGCGGCCTGGAAGAGGGCTTCCTCGTCCAGCGGGCACTCCCATTCTCCTTCGTTAAACATGGACCAGATCGTCTCGGTGGGGGCCTGAGAACTGCCCCAAGAGAAGGGCGACAGGGCACAGTCTACCACGTCCACTCCGGCCTGTGCTGCCCTTAAGATCGACGCCGGCGACATCCCGGAGGCCGAATGGGTATGCAACTGAACAGGCAATCCCACCTGCTGCTTCAGTGCATACACCAAGTCGTACGCTGCCTGAGGAGATACAATACCCGCCATATCTTTGATACAGATACTGTGGGCGCCTTCATCTTTTAACTGCTGACCAAACGCAACAAAGCCGGCAATGTTATGAACCGGCGAAATCGTGTACGAGATGGTTCCCTGAACGTGGGCACCCACTTCCCTGGCCCGGTGCATGGCCCGCTGAAGATTGCGGATGTCGTTCATGGCGTCGAAAATACGGAAAATCTGGATCCCGTGCTCTCTGGACATGTCCACAAAGGCATCGACCACGTCGTCGGCGTAATGGCGATAGCCCACCAGATTCTGGCCACGAATGAGCATCTGCAACGGGGTCTTCTTAACCACGGCGCGGATCCGGTCCAAACGAGTCCAGGGGTCCTCGTTCAAGAAACGCATGCACACATCAAACGTGGCACCGCCCCAAACTTCCAGCGAGTGATACCCGACATTATCCAACACTTCCAACGCCGGAAGCATATCGTCCAGTCGCATTCTGGTTGCAATCAGCGACTGATGTGCGTCACGCAAGATGGTTTCTGTAATCCCAATCTTTCTCATCTACTGCCTCGTCTATTTCAAGGTTTTCCGGCTTCTATATAAACGGACATCAGGCTGCCCGCGCCGACCCGCTGCTTCTACCATCCCGCACGCCCGAAAGCGAGTACATTTCGGGTGGATGCGACTGCAAGCTGGACAGATGGCCTGATCGTAGTTACCCTATTCGTCCAGGTTGGGGTCCGTCCCCCGCTGCACCTTTCGGTGTCCCCGGTTCTTGGCAGTACCTCCCTGGTAAAAGCAGTGTTGATGGTTTGGTCGGTCCCCTTGGACTGGGCTCAGGAGGTTCTCATGAAACGTTATGTCATGTTTGTGGCTGTATTGCTGGCCGTGGGATGTAGTTCGGAATCTGGAACGGACAAGGATACGACCACCGGCCAGGATGTCTCGGATGTCTCGGGCCAGGACCTGCACGGGGACGGCACGCTTCCGGACGGACAAGACCCTGACCAGCTTGGTGACCAGATTCAAGACGACGTGGTGGAAGACACAAATCCTGGCGACGCCGGCGACACCCAGATTCCCGACGGGATTGACCCTGACGTCGAGGACCCCGACGTTGTGGAGGATACGGATACCGGCGACGTGGACGTCGTCGACCCCGAAAAAGAGACCCTGTGCGCCGAACTGCCAGAACTTCAGGGCGGCACGTGCCAGGTCACTCCAGGCAGCGCAGTGACGCTGATTCGGGGCGTGATTCTTTCTCCCGATGGCATTTTGCGGGGTGGAGAAGTGCTGGTAGACGCCGATGGCCTTATCGCCTGTGTCGGCTGCAATTGCAAAGATCACCCCGATGCCACGGGTGCCACCGAAGTGGTCTGCCCGAACGGCGTCGTCTCCCCCGGTTTGATTAATGCCCACGACCACATCACCTTCACTCAGAACGACCCGGGCAACTGGGGCGACGAACGATATGAACACCGTCACGACTGGCGTAAGGGCAAGCGAGGCCACACCAAGATCAGCGTCCCTGGCAATGCCTCGGGCGACCAGATTATCTGGGGCGAAATGCGCCAGGTGCTGGGCGGAACCACGTCGGTGGCGGGCTCCGGCTCGGCCAACGGCTTCCTTCGTAACCTGGACAAATCCGCCCAGGAAGGCCTGAATCAGCCCGAAGT
>CAYTWV010000652.1:0-2620 GCA_964442235.1 uncultured Myxococcales bacterium
CCTGGGCAAGGACCACTTCGTCGTGACCATGCCGTCCATCAAGAGTCCGGCGGGGCCATTTGGCGGTGCCCCGCAGCCCTCGGTCTGGGGGTATGTGACTGTAGTCGCCGTGGAACCGGGCACCACAAAGGTGACGCTGACCTCGTTCACGGCTCCAACGGAGCCCGGCCCGAACTTCTCCGCGTTCGCCCAGGGCGCAACCATCACGCTGCAGTTGGAGCAATGGGAGGTTCTAAACGTAGCGGCCCTGGCCAAACTCGAAACGAGCGGAAGCCTGCCCGACCTCACGGGGACCGAGGTTGTGTCCAGCCAGAAGGTAGCGGTATTCGGCTCCCACGATTGTTACGCCATCGGCGACTCCGCTTGCGACCATCTCGAGACCCAACTCCTGCCCGTGGAAGCGTGGGGCAAACAGTACGTGGCGGGTCGTATGGAAACCGCAGCGCCGAACCAGTATCGTGTCGTTTCGGGCCAGGATGGAACGCAGATCACCACAACCCCCCCGGTATCGGGCCTGAACGGCAAGACGTTGGATAGGGGCCAGTGGGTCCACGTGGCCTCTGACGCCAGCTTCGTCCTGGACGCCACGGGGCCGGTCCAGGTTGTTCAGTTCATCGCCGGCAGCAGTATTGACGGGGTTGACCCTTCGATGACGGTCCTGGTGCCCACCCAGTTGTTCCGCAGCGACTACCCGCTCCTGGTGCCCACCGCCTACGACCAGAACTTCGCCAACGTCGTCCGCCAGGGGCAAACCCCTATTCTGGTAAACGGTCAGCAGGCAGTCGTAACCTTCCAGCCGATTGCGAACTCCGGCTGGGAGATGGCCAACATCCCGGTGCGAGAGGGAGTCTTACAACTGACCAGCGACGCCCCGTTCGGCCTCATCGCCTACGGCTACGCCAGCTTTGTCAGCTACGCCTACCCCGGTGGCCTGAACGGCGCTGCGCCGCAGTAGGGTACCGTAGCGGCAAGCCTTCTGAGTGTTACCCCTATTCCTACCCTCATATGAGGGCGTTACCTCTTATTTCTCCAACGGGCGCCGGGGCCCTCGCCAAGGCACTCAATTCGGTCTTCGGCCCGCAGGTCCTTCAGAACTCGGCGAACCATGTCATGGCTCCGGCGAGAAGCGGTTCGAGGTTGTGAATTAGTGGCCTGCCACGAGCGAGGCCCCAAAGGGGCCGAGTCGAGTGGAGCTACCGCACGCCGGGGCAGAAGATCATAAATGCGAGCGAAAGACTCGACGGAGCACAGACCGCATGGATGGCTGACCTGAGCCACATCGACGAATTCTGGCACATCCCCCCTTCACCCGCTCTTGCGTGCCACTTTCTGCCACAAGTGGCACGCAACCGCCTCTCGGGTGCCACTTCGGTCATGGATGAACACGTGCGTCCATGCCTGCATCCATGGTTTTCTCATGGATAACCCCTTGATATCATGGGATAAACATCTACACATGGACGCTGCGTCATCTAGAGGGGAAGAAAAAGTCGTGTCATTTCAGCAACTTCTGAACCGCAGCAATCATGGACGAGAGGGTTCAGTTGTTTCCCGAAAGAAAGGGGCGCGTTTGAGAGGCTCGGCTCGACGATAGAAGTGGTGCAGGAAAGCCGGGTTCTTCTCGGAAAAGAGGGTAGCCGCGACTCGGTCCGATTCCTCGATGTGGATCTGTTCGAAGGCACATAACAAACCGTGGACCTCACCCATGTCGCCTGTCATGGCAAGGTTCACGCAGGCGCACCGATGCATGCAGCGGTGCTGGTATCGGCAGTCGGCGCAGCCCTCGGACAGGTGGTTCTTCCTGGCCATTTGCTCCCGGAGCCGATCTGGAAAGATGCCGCCCCCATGGACATCGCCGACCGCAAGGTCTTCCCGGGTGTCTTCCCCCACGAGCCGGTCACAGGCGTAGACGCGCCCTGAAGGGGCCACCGCCCACTCTGCGCAACCGAAGTCGCACTCGTCCGCACAGCCGTGGCCGGCCATGATATGGCTGCGGATCTTCTTCTCGAAGATGTTGACCTGCACCAGTGGGCCGCCGGCCCGGCATACCTCCGCCCAGGCCTCGCCCAACCTGCGCAGGGACTGGCGATAAACCAGCAGGTCCTCATCGGTCCAGCAGGACTGGAAGTCTATCCCGAAATGCAGGTACCGCACCCCTCTTGCGACCAGCATGCGAAAGGTCTCGTCCAGGCAACCGGCGTTTCGGGGCGTGGTCACGGTAGCGGTCTTGAGCGGCGCCCCTGCCTCCACCACCCGGTCGATTGCCTCCATGACCTTGTGAAAGGTCCCCCTCCCATCAGGGTAGGGCCTGGCCTGGTTGTGGTGATGCTCCGGGCCGTCGATGCTGATACCGTAGTGCATCCCGAAGGACTGCTGCTCCCTGATGGTCTCCCGGTCCAACAGGGTACCGTTGGTGGTGGCGGTGAACAGCGGCAGATGCTGGCGTCCCTCCACGGTCTTCCTGACCAGGTCGACGATGCGCAGGATCAACTCCCGGTGCAGCAGGGGCTCGCCGCCGAAGAAGCCGACCTGCACCAGCGGCGCCGGGGCTTGAAGGGCCAGCGTCAGCCCCGCTGCCGCGGTCTCCAGGCTCATGGGTCTCGAGAACTTCGTTCCGTTG
>CAYTWV010000653.1:0-2599 GCA_964442235.1 uncultured Myxococcales bacterium
CTGGGCTTCAGGCGCTTGATCATCGCCTCACGCAGCTTCTGGTCCGCAGGCAGGTCGTCCACATTCTGGAACGGCGGCGGAACATACTCTCCGTCCGGGCTCCAGGAAGCACCCGGAGGCAGCTTAATACCGGCAGGTACGCCGGCAGGTGCGCCCACCGGAGCCGCGGCAGAGGCCACCACCGGGTTGGCAGCGGCCGCCACAACGGGCTTGGGGGCCTCGACAGGTTTGACTTCGGCCCCAGCCTTGGCAGGGTCTACGGCAGGCTTGTCCGCCGCAACGTCACTCTTGGCTTCCTCGCCCTTGCCTTCGCCTGCAGCAGGCTGGGCTTGGGCGCCCTCGGCTTTGGCCGGGTCCACGGCCGGCTTCACTTCCGGTTCGGCTTTCTCTTCGGCGGGTTTGGCCGCCTCGCCGCTTGCTTTGGCCGCATCAGCCCCAGGCTTCGCTTCCTCGGGTTTCCCCTCGGCCGGCTTCGCTTCCTCGGGTTTAACTTCGGCGGGCTTGTTCTCTGCTGCCTTGGCTTCGGCGGGTTTTGTCTCGCCGACCTTGGACGCTTCATCGGCCTTGGCCGCTTCTGCCGATTTGGCTTCCTGGCCTACGCCCTGGGCCTTGTCACCCTTTGCCTCGGGATTGCCCGAGTTCACTTTGTGCACATTCAGCGGCTTGGCCTCACTCTTGGGGGCCTGCCCCTCAGCCGGCTTCGTATTTTCCTTGGAACCACATCCCAAAACCAGCGCCAGAGACGCTGCCATCACGATCCCGATTCGCATTCACGACTCCTTAATATTGTGCTCATAGGTCAGGGGGTGAACCCTACCGAACGGAGTACCGATACACCCGACCACCATAGTCCGCAACAAACAGCCCATCCCCGCTGGCCTTCACGTCGCTGACCAGAGGCACCCCCACGGGGGCCTCCTGCAGCAACTCGCCACTGGACGCATCCAACTGCCTCAATACACCGTCCACGCCTGGAACATAGACGCCTCGACGGCCCCAAAGCGGAGTGCCCACCGGGGCGGCTGTGGTATGACGGTTGATGGCAAAGGTCATGGGCCCCACCGGCATCTTGAACAGCCACGCTCGGGCCTTTGTCTCCAAATCCAGTTTGGCAACCCCCACGTTCCCCCAGGGAACAATGGCCCCATCGCCCTTCATCACGGGGTCCGTTGGAAGCCAGAACCCATCGATGGGAATCTCCAACCGAGCCGCCTTGTCCGATATCGAGTACCCGACCAGTTTCGACCGGGCCAGTACCCACAATAAATCGGCGTGTTTCACCAGGTCCGAAGCAGAGTCCCATTTGAATGGCATCGCCTCATACTTCGACTCGGCTTGCGCCAAATCATACTCGTACAGGCCCTCCATAAAGCCGGCACAGTAGAGCCGTTTTCCCTGAACCACGCCCTTGGAGTGGCCAAAAGCGTCCGCAGAACCAAACCCCTGGCCCTTCCAGACCACGTCGCCCGTCTCGATGTTGATTCCAAACGGCCCGGACTGATAGCAGTAATAGGCCACACCCCGGGATACAACCGCCGGAGAGTAGAGATAGTGCTGCACAAACCGGGGAGGCGAATCGATGTCCAACTGCCCCGCCCAGAGAACGCTGCCCGTCGCTGGGTCCAGCCCCCAACGGTCGCCCGAGACCTCCATGGCCACAATCACGTCCTTGGTCACCACGGGTGCCGAGGTCATGTGTGTGCGGGTATAGTGGCACCAGCGCACCGCCCCCGAGCCGCCAATGGCACAAACAGCCCCGTCGTATTCATCCCGATCTACATTTCGCAACGGCACATACAACGTGCCGTCCGAAAGCACCGGCGAGGCCGACAATACCCGGCCCGGCAACTGCGTAGCCCAATCCAGCGACACCCCCTCGGAAACGGGGTCCACCAGCACACACTCGCTGCCCGCAGCCGTGGTGCCCACCCCACATTGAAGCGCCAGAACCAGCCCCCCCGAACGACAGGTGATGCGGTCCCCTTTCGAAACCACCCCCGCAGCAATTCGCCACGAGTATGGGCCCTCTCGCTCCATGGGAACGTCCTTGCCCCCGCTGGCACATACGGGCGGAGCATAATCCATGGGCAACGTCGCCCCCAAAACCAACGCCCCGTCGGCCTGTTGCTGTATCGCTGCCACCGGAGATCGCACAAAAGGAATCAACTGCGTACGTACCCGACCATCGGGCTCAATCTCAATGCGGCGCACCGACGCCGGCGAAAAGTCCCAGGCACCAAACAGCGCCGGAGGAGTGTTCACGTTCATCATGCCATTTCGGAACGATACGATGTCCCCATGCCAGTGACCGCTGATCACCCCGGCAATCCGTTTGCCGGTCAGGGCATCAAAGGTGGTTCGCCGTGGATAGTAGTGGCTGAAAATCCACACGGGATATTTCGACGAGGTGACCACTTCCTGGAACCACTGTAACGCCGCCCCTTCCGTGGGGATGGTCGGAACACTGACCAGCCGGTAACCGTTCCAATCCTTAAAGTGATACGAGGGGGCCACAAGGTCTTCGTACAAGCGGCCCGCATCGGGGCCTTTGCCCTGATCATGGTTGCCCACGACCAGAAGAAGCGGGTTCTTTATCCGG
>CAYTWV010000654.1:0-2597 GCA_964442235.1 uncultured Myxococcales bacterium
GCTAGGACGACTTTGAAAGGAGCCTTTGAAGAGTAGGATGGTACAAACCGAACAAAAGCGGGAGCAGCCGTCAGCGACCTTCAGGTAGGCAAACGCGGGGCTTTGGGAGATGACCCGCTTGCTGGCAGAATCGGGAAGGTATGTTTGGCCTTGAACATCGAGGCGTGTGTTGGACTTAAGCAGGTCCACCAGACGGCCCACGGCACCGGTTCCGGCGATGAGGTCGACCTCGGGCATCTGGGACTCGATTTGGTTCGAGACGAATTGGCTGAGGCAGCCCATGGCCACCAACTTGGCGCCGGGCCTCTGCTTCTTGATTTCGGCCAGTTCAAGCAGGGTTTCGATGGATTCTGCTCGGGCATCTTCCACAAACCCGCAGGTGTTCACAATCAGCAAGTCGGCCTGCTCGGGGGATTCGGCAGCGGCCCAGCCTGCATCCAGCAAAGAGGCGACGGCCACCTCGGAGTCCACACGGTTTTTCGGGCAACCAAGCGAAACCAGGTAGAAATAGCGCATGCCTGCTCACTCGTGGTGAAGGTGCCGGCCCTCAAAGAGGCATCGCACCGGTTACTGGGGTTTAGACAGATCCTCGACCTGGACGTCGGCGGGCGGAGTGAAGGTGAAGCCATCCTTGGGAAGCTCTTTGAAGCTGACCTTCAGGAAGATGATTTGGCTAACGTTTCCTGCCGGATCGGTCAGAATCGTTTCGGCAATTTGTCCATCTGCCGAGTCGACCACCAGCTTCAATTCTTTGAAGTTCTGCTGCCCTGCTCTGGGCTTCAGGATCAGCACACGTTTGCCGGCCTGGAGGCCGCCGTCGGCCAAATCGAAGTCTTTGGCCAGGTCGCCTTCGCCATACAAAAACCGAAGGGCAAAAAAGAGGTCCGAGTCTTTGACCCGCATCTTGTAAACAATCCTGCTATCAGGAACATAATTCCACAGCAGCTCGCCGTCACTTACATAGTAAACCTTATCAGGGCTTGTATAATCCCACCGCATTTTGCCCGGTTTCTTGAAATAGACCTTGCCCTTCTTTTTGATGGGCCGATTGGGCAGGTGGGCCCTTGCGACCTTCTGCTCGAATCGGGCGGAGAAATCGGACTTGCCTTTGTAGAACGCGTTCACTTTGGCGACCACATCCTGGAACTCATCGGCCGAAGCCAGGGCTGGGGTCAGCAGCAGGGCCAGAAGTATGGGGAGAGAGTGAGCCATTAGGCACCTCGTTCAGGTCGTTAGGGCGTCATGCCGGAAGCTGCCCGCAAGTTAAAGATGGCCTGTGCGCGGTCGGCCTGTCCAAACACGGCCGTCCCGGCGACCAGGACGTCTGCACCGGCGTGCACCAGGGGGCCTGCGTTGTGGGTTCCCACACCGCCGTCCACTTCCACGAGGGGGTGCAACCCTTTGCGGTCCAGCATATTCCTAAGTTGTCGGACCTTCTCGATGGCATTAGGCAAGAAGGGCTGGCCGGCATACCCGGGATTCACGGACATGATCAGGAACAAGTCGGCCAGGTCCAGGACACACTCCAAGGAGGAAACGGGTGTAGCGGGGTTGATAGAGACCCCGGCCAGCACGTTTCGAGAGCGAATGTACCGAAGAAGGCGATCCAGGTGTTGAGCCGCTTCCTGGTGGACGGTGACCACGTGAGCGCCGGCGTCGATGAAGGCGTCGAGTTGTTGTTCGGGGTTCTTGACCATAAGGTGGACGTCAAGGGGCAGGGCCGAAAGGCTGGCGACTCGGGCGGCAACCGAGGCGCCCAGAGTGATGGGGGGTACGAACTGACCATCCATGACATCAAAATGAATCCAATCGGCCCCAGCGGCAGCGACACTGCGGACATCAGCTTCGAGGTTGCAGAAATCCGCGGAGAGAATGGAAGGTGCAATACGTACATTCATGGGGCCAACCCTACCCAGGCGTGGGATTGATGTCAATCGGGCTAGAAGGAAGCGGGGCGCAGGCCCAGTGCGGAGAGGGTCTGCAAGGCGGCCCTGAAGCCGCTTTCCATGCTGGCATCCACCCCTTGATGCAGGAAAAGCCCTCGGCCGCAAACCGAGATATTGGGCACTGCATCGGCCAGCGTCATGGCGCCGGCACGCAAGTTGGAGTACCCGTGACCGTGAACGGGAGCTGCGTTGGGCAAGCGCACCAGGTGGAAGGACTCGACCTCATCGGGATTCCAGAGCCCCAACTTGGCAGCGCCTTCGTTCATTTGCCGCAAGACCTCCTGGTCTGGTGCATGCCAGAGGGGGTCGTGGGCCGCAAGATAGGTTTCCAGCAGAAGTTGATGCGTGGGCCCGGAGTTGGGATCCCAGGCGCTGGGACTGTGGACGGTCACAGCAGGGATGGCGGGGTCGGCCAGGTCCACGGTGTGATAGCGCATCAGCGGCACGGGGGACTTGAGGGTCAACCCAAGCAGCAGCAGATGCCTGTGGTGAAGCCCCGAAGCCGGCGAAGCCGACTCATCGGGGGTCAGCCACTCGGCCCACTCGGGCAATGGGTTGGACAACACCACGGCGTCGGCCTCGAGGGCGGGTCCCGTTGCGGGGAGCAGCGCCGAAAAGCGGGCGTTGTGAAGGCGGAGCCCACGAACAGGA
>CAYTWV010000655.1:0-2596 GCA_964442235.1 uncultured Myxococcales bacterium
GATGGGGCTTTTGTCCCCCCAGGCGACATCGCTGATTCCCTTGGAGGTTAGCTGACATGTTCTACCTCTTTCCCCGTAACCGTACCGTTTGACGCGTATCGGGGTGCCTGGTTGGTTGATCTGGGGTAGTCAGGGAGTCGTTTCCGAGCCGTTGTCGTCGGGTTCGGCGGGCGGTTTCCAGTTCTGGGCCAGGAGTTCATCGATTCGGTTGTTGGGATGCTTGGCGACTTTTGGCAGGATATCCGTGAGATATTGCAACGGGTTGACACCATTGGCGGCGCAGGTGGCCAGTATGGTCAGCAGATCGGCAAGGTTCTGACCGCCCTCTTCGTCCCCTACAAACAGCGAGTTCTTCCGTTACAAAGCGACTACCCTCAGTGCCCTTTCTGTCCGGTTGTTGTCGGGCGGGATTTGCTCGCTCTTGAGGAAGCGGGTCAGTTCCTTCCAGTAATCCAAGGAGTAGGCGATGGCCTTGCCCATGGGGCCCCTGGGTGGGTACTTCCCTTGTTTGTCCAAGAGCCACCGGTGGAAGCGGTCCATGATAGGGGCGCTCTTCCCTTTCCGCAGTTCCAGGTGGGCCGGCGTGCGGACTGCAGCGTCCAGAAATTCAACTCGCGTAGAGGGTCAAAGAATCGGTTGGCATTTCCCCCGATTTTCGAGCGTGACAAACGACCGAAAACGGAGGGAACGAGATGCTGTTTTGGAGACGAAAAGGCAAAGAGACCAAGGACGTTGAGAAGGACGTGGTGCCTCCCAAAGAGGAGGTCCGCAAGGAGACTCCGAAGAAGGAGGCACCCAAGCGGGTAGAACCGGCTGCTGTCCCCCAGGTGACGCCCAAGCGCAAGAGCCCGTGGGGTCAGGCGATTCCGTTGGAAGTGAAGCTGCTGGGCTTGCAGGCACTGGATTCCGGGCTCAATCCCAAGGAAGTAAGCGAGTTGCTTGGGGTGTGGGTGGGGACGGTGCGGGAGTGGCGTCAACTGCACGACCTGGGCGGGGTGGAGGCGCTGCGCAAGTCGGCGTCGTCGCCGCACGTGGCCAAGCGCTGCAAGGAGGTGGAGGAGCGGATCCTGGCGTACCGCAAAGAGCACCCGGAAGCGGGAGTGCGCCGGGTGGCGGATGAGCTGCGTCGGTGCGACGAAATCGAGGTCAGCAAGGAGACGGTACGCCAGGTCGTCAACGAGGCGGGACTGGGGATTCCGGCAGCGGAGTCCCACGCCAAGAAGCACGGGCCAAGACGATTCGAGCGCCCCATCCCCAATGCCATGTGGCAGATCGACATCTTCACGTTCAACTTGAAGCGCCTTTATCCGGTCTATCTTGTGGGCATTATCGACGACCACTCCCGCTTCATTGTGGGCTGGGGGCTGTTTCGTCAGCAGACGGCCGCCCGCCTTGAGAGAGCGCAGCGAGTCGAAAGGAAGCCGTGGTAGAGCTACTGAAAGGCGCCATTGGCCAGTGGGGGGCGCCCCGGGAGTTGCTTTCGGATAACGGGCGCCAGTTTGTGGCGTGGCAGGGAAAGACCCGATTCCAGAAGGTGCTGACGCAGCAAGGGGTGCAGCACGTGCGGAGTGCGCCGCACCATCCCATGACTTTGGGCAAGATTGAGCGCTTCTGGAAGACGATTTGGACCGAGTTTCTGGAGGAAGCGGTATTCGCCTCGTATGCAGATGCGAGCCAGCGTACCGGCAACTGGATTGATTGGTACAACCATCAGCGTTCGCACCAGGGCATTGATGGGGCGACCCCAGCGGAGCGGTTTTACGGCCTGGCGCAGGACGTGGAGGAGATGCGGAAGCAGGGTTGCAAAGACAACGCCCTGCAGTTGGCGCTGGGCCAGGCGCCCAAGCCTCCACTGTACCTGATGGGCCGGCTTGGAAGCACCGATGTGCGGGTGGTTAGAAAAGGCGACGAGTTGGAGGTCCAAATCGGGGACAGCGTGTTAGAGCGAATCCGGCTTGGGGCGCCGTACCGGGTCGAGGACGAATCCGGAAAGGAAGAGGATTCCCCCATCGGGGACACGCCGGTCACCGATGCCCCCGAGTCGGTCTCCTTGGCGGAATCGTTGGTGGAGGCGCTCTCGGGGATTGCCCAGGATGTCCTTCATTCGGGGTCGGTGTCTGCCCCGCCAAGCCCTCGGCCAGTCCCTCCATCTGCGGTGAAGAACCCTGAAAAAGTCGAGCAATTGTCGCCACTTCCGTCTCGATGGTACGACTGGGATGAGGTGCCGGAATGAGGCATAAAATCCGCCAGGAGGGACGTCCATGAAATGGGAAGAACTGGGCCCGGAAGAGCGATACAAGGTGGTTGAAATGGCACTGGCCGGCAAGGTGGCGTACCGGGCGTTGTGTGAGAGTTTCGGGATGAGTCGCCAGACTCTGGACCGGGCCATCGCCACGGTGCGGCAGGCCGCGGCAGCAGCGTTGGCGCCCAAGGGGCCAGGGCGCAAGCCCGTGTCGGAGACCGAAGTTAAGGTCAAGGCGCTGAATGAAGAGAAGAGCCGGGCAGAGCAGGAGCGGGACGACTGGAAGACCAAGTGTGAAGACCGCAGCTCCCGCAAATCACCGGCCCGCTGGCTGGCCATGAGTTTGACGGCCAA
>CAYTWV010000656.1:0-2595 GCA_964442235.1 uncultured Myxococcales bacterium
GCCAAGCCCCAACGCCGCCCAGCGGGATGAACGCTGGCCAGAGCGGACCTGTTTAGCAGTGCTTTTTCAGGAACTCGGCGATCACTTGTTTCAACTGGAGCTGCCCGGGGCGCTCGGCCAGCGAGTACGTCACGCGGGTGCCCGGCACCTTCAGCTTCAGGAAGCGGCGAAGGTCGATGGGTGTACCAATGATCACGGCGTCGCAAGGCACGGCGTTGATGCTGGTTTCCAGCGCTTCCAACTGCTCGGGATAATACCCAAGGGCCGGAAGAATCGCGCCCATGTGCGGATACTGCTTGTAGGCAGCAGCGATGGGGCCCACGACGTAGGGGCGAGGCTGCACGATCTCGGCAGCACCCATGCGCTGAGCGGCCACGTAGCCGGCGCCGATGTCCATGCCGCCATGCGTCAACGTCGGGCCGTCTTCCACGACCAGTACGCGCTTGCCCTTGACCAGTTCCGGGTTGTCCAATTCCACGATGGAGTCGGCCAGAATCACTCGGGCCGTGGGATTGGCAGCCTTCACGCTGGCCAGCACGGTCTCGACGGCTTCGGGGGTCGCACTGTCGACCTTGTTGATGACCAGGACATCGCCCAGGCGAAGATTGGACTCGCCGGGATGATAGGCCATTTCGTGGCCCGGACGCAGCGGGTCCAGAACCGTGATGGCCAGGTCAGGCTTGAAGAACGGGATGTCGTTGTTGCCGCCGTCCCAGATGATCACATCGGCTTCTTTCTCGGCTTCACGCAGGATGGCTTCGTAATCCACACCCGCATAAACCACCATGCCGCGTTCAATGTACTGCTCATATTCTTCCATCTCTTCGATGGTGCACTTGTGCTTGACCAGGTCGTCGACGTGGGCAAACCGCTGCACGGCCTGCTTCGCCAGATCGCCGTAAGGCATCGGATGACGAACGGCCACGACCTTCTTGCCCGCTGCCATCAGCAACGAGGTGATTTTGCGGGAGGTCTGGCTCTTGCCACAGCCCGTACGAGCCGCACAAACCGAGATGATCGGCTTGGTCGACTTGACCATGGTCTTCTTGCCGCCCATCAGCCAATAATCGGCTCCGGTGGCCACTGCCCGGGAGGCCATGTGCATCACGTGCTCGTGGGTCACATCGCTGTAAGCAAACACGACGACATCAACGCCGTGCTGCTTGATGATCTCTTCCATCTTCTCTTCCAGAAGGATCGGAATTCCGTCCGGATACAGGCTGCCCGCCAGAACGGCAGGATACCGGCGACCATCGATCTTCGGGATTTGGGTAGCCGTGAATGCCACCACTTCATAATTCGGGTTATCCCGGAAGAACGTGTTGAAGTTGTGGAAATCTCTACCCGCTGCGCCAAGAATCAGTACTTTTTGTTTTTGGTTCGACATGTCCTAGACCTCTGTTATGTTCCCTTCAGAACCCGAAACCTCAACCAAGATAGCGGCATAGGCGCCTATGTCAAAGGCTTTTTCAGGGGACCAACGGGGGAGAAAGAAATATGGAGAGGGGAGTCTGCGAGGGCAGGGCTTCCACCACGTCCCCGTAGTGCAGCGGATGCACGATGCGGGTTCCGTCCACATAGACCGATGCCTCGGGGGTCAGGTTGGTGATCTTCAACCCCTGGCGGAACATCCCTTGTTTCAACGGCTCTCGATTCTCTCGGACACAGTAACACTCTCGAACCAGGAACTGCATCCGGTCATCGGTAAGTTCCATGCTGCGTCCTCCGGCAGCAAGGATGCCTGCCGTGGAACCAGCCGGGGTGGAGATCCAGACTCCGGCGCTTTTTTGCAGTTCGTCCCTTTCCTGGAACATGATTCGGTAGACCGTGGTCGAGGCAGGGTTTCGAGCCGTGTACAGGACGTCGTTCAAGGCTGGCGGACACAGCCGCTGACCGTTGATGACCGTATCCATGCGCATCAGTTCTCTGGGGGCCACCCGGCGTTCCAGGATCTGGGCCAGCAGGGGCTGAAAGTTGCTGGAATCCACGGGACAGAAAAACCCCACACTCACCCCAGGCCGCGAATTGATACCCAGCACCGGAGTCTTCAACACCCGATGAGAAGCCGCCAGCAGCGTGCCGTCCCAGCCCACGGAAAGCACCAGCGAATGCAGGCCATCCACACACAAAGACCCCACGTCCCCACGCTCCCAGGCAATGCCTTCGTGGTCCAGATGGGTGATCACGGCTTCGATGGCCCGCTGGTTGTCTTCATAAGCCGAAATAAGGTCTCTGGCCAACTCGCTGTCGGACTTGATCAGGCTAAGGAAATGGGGGTCTTGTCGATCCAGGCCATAGACCTCGTAGAAGCTCTTCTTGGCTATGACCAGCACAGGATGCCCCATTCCCCTCACCGCCTTCTCAGGGTTCCAGACGACATGCGTCGCCGTCACACCAGGGTGAACGAACGAAAAAGCCATCAAAACAGACTTCCCGTTTTCGCTCGTCCGGAGTGCGTATTTCTGCCGATAGGACCGCTGGGCCCCCACTTTCCACCGACACGACCACTTCGTGCAGGTCATAATCTTTGCGCACAATGGCGACCTGCTGCAGCGGCTGGTCATCGGCGGCCAGATCCACGGTCACGGTCCCGCC
>CAYTWV010000657.1:0-2593 GCA_964442235.1 uncultured Myxococcales bacterium
TTGCGCACGACAACCAGGGCGGTGGAGTTCTCGGGAAGAGGGTAGACCGGAGCCAGCGTAATGACCCGGAAGGCCAGCGCCCCTTGCTTGGTATTAAACTCTTCGGTGGTAAGCAGATAGGGCATGCTCTTGGGCTGGCCGGTCTGGTCAAATCCAAAGACCTCGATGGGACCGCCAGGATCGGTCTGGTAGGGAAGCGAGGCAGGATCCATGGCCGTGTTCACGGGAATCACGATGGTGCCGTAACTCCCAAACCCATCCATCTTATCCAGGTCCTTGTCATACCCGGGGAAGCTTTTGAATAGAGGCTTCAGCAGGCCGGGGGTGAAGCCAGAGTCCGTAACCTCGGTCCGATGCCCGGTGAAATTGGCAGAATCCTCCCAAAGGTAATAGTCCCAGGGGAATGGCGTCAGCGGTGCGTCGGTCTGAACTTCCAATGCCACGCCCGCACTGGTGGGGATTTCGGGCCAGTCAATGACCTCGACGACGTCGGGGACAACCTGGTCGACTTCCGTAAGTCCGTCGGGCACCACGGCGTCGGGGTCCGGGGGCACGTCGGTGAGCTGGTCGGGAACCTCAAGATCCGAGGTGGACAGATCGGCCAAGTCAGCGGACGCGTCTGCGGCATCAGAGGTAAGATCCGCTGGCAGTATATCGGTCTTGTCCGTCGGTTCCGAAGAACAGCCGGAATTCGCTGCGGTACCCAGTACAAAACCGGCCACCAGAACCATCCACATAGAACCAGGCCAAACAAAACCCTTCATTGCCGCCTCCCTGTCCATTCATCAACGCACCTTAGCCCACACGCCAAGGCGGGGCCACTATAACGCATTGCGTTAGGCTGGAACAAGAGGCAAGGCCGGCGATTCGGTTGTCTGAGGCAGTGGGTTACGGTTACTCGCCCAACAATCTACGTGCAGTATCCTTGATTTCGTCCACAAGTTGTTGCGCCAGGTCGCCATCTCGGGCTTCGACCATGATGCGCAGGACCGATTCGGTGCCGCTGTAACGGACCACGGTGCGGCCTTCCCGCCCCAGGCGTTCTTCGGCGCTGCGAACACAATTGCGCAGTTCGGGCAGTTCTTCGATGGGCACTTTTCGGCGGACGGCCAGCTTGGTGGAAATCTGGGGGAAACGCTCCATGCGGCCCACCAGTTCGGACATGGTCTTGCCTTTGTCCACCATAACGGCCAGGACCTGAAGAGCTGCGACAATCCCGTCACCGGTGGTGGTCTGGTCCAAGAAGATCAGGTGACCGGACTGTTCGCCGCCGAAGTTGTAGCCGCCGGCGCGCATCACTTCGATGACATAGCGGTCCCCGACGGGGGCGCGGACCACCTTGCCCCCTACCCTCTCCATCTCCAGGTCCAGGCCTAGATTGCTCATGATGGTCGCTACGACGGTATTGGCTTTCAGGCGGCCCGATTCAAGCAACGAACGTCCGACGACGGCCATGATGGCATCCCCGTCGGCGACCTGGCCCAGTTCATCAACCAGGATGACGCGGTCGGCGTCCCCATCCAGAGCGATACCGATGTGCGCCTTTTCGCGCTTCACGACTTCGGCGAGGCCTTGGGGATGCAGGGCTCCGCAGCCCTCATTGATGTTCACGCCATCGGGATAACAGCCGATTTTGACCACGGAAGCGCCCAGTTCTTCGAAAATTGCCGGGGCCACGCGGAAGGCAGCTCCGTTGGCGCAGTCCAGGATGATTTTCACGCCACGAAGCGACAGGGAATGGGGGAAGGTGTCCTTGGCAAAACCGATGTAACGACCGGAGGCATCCTCGATGCGGTAGGCCCGTCCCAGGTCGGGCCCGGTGGGGCGCCGCGCCAGTCGGGTTTCGTCCATCATCATGGCTTCGATTTCTTCTTCCACCGAGTCAGGAAGCTTAAAGCCATCGGCACCAAACAGCTTGATACCGTTGTCATAATAGGGGTTATGCGAGGCCGAGATCATGACCCCGGCCTGGGCGCGCATAGAGACCGTAAGGGCCGCCACGGCGGGTGTAGGAAGAGGGCCCAACAGGAAGACGCTGGCGCCCATGCTGCAGGCGCCAGAGGCCACGGCGAATTCGAAGATGTAGCTGGAGCGCCGGGGATCCTTGCCGATGATCAACTTGGGTGCCGACTGTTCCTTAGAGAAATGGATGGCCAGGGCCTGGCCCAGACGCATCGCCAACTCGGGAGTCATGGGGTATTCGTTGGCTCGGCCTCGGATGCCATCGGTTTCGAAGAATTGTCTCATGGGGTCCTCCGTAGGGACAAAAGCGGGCGGTCTGAGAAAATCAGCGACGCTCCACCAGTACGTTAAAGAACTTGGCCCCGACGATGTGGAACTGAATGCCCTCGGGGGGGCTAAGAGTGGGTTCCACGGCCGGGAAGTTGCGAATGGGTTCGTCGGCTTTCACATCCAGTCTGGTGCCATCCACAAAAGCGAATTGGGCGATTTGTTCGTCGGTCAAGGCGTCCAGAAGCCGCTTGGGGCCATCCAACTGCACCGTAAAAACAGAGGGCGTGGGTTTGCACGAAAAGCCCTTGGGGCAATTACGGACGGTCATGGGCACCCCTCGGACCGTCTTGCCCAGGATACG
>CAYTWV010000658.1:0-2578 GCA_964442235.1 uncultured Myxococcales bacterium
CGGGGGGGACAGGCCCAAGCCGCAGGCATGGGCCTGGGGGGGCCGGCACCCCCACCTCGGGGGGGACAGGCCCAAGCCGCAGGCGTGGGCCAGGGGGGGCCGGCACCCCAACCGCTGCGCGTTGCGGTAAAGGCGCCCCGTTCCCCAACCCCCTTTTTTGCCCCGCCCCTCGCTTGGGCGCAATATGCGCCCAGGAGGTCCCATGTCCAACGTTACCACTCCCCCGGACGTGAACAACGGCGTCGCCGCACAGCGCACAGAGGCCCCCGACAAGGTCTGGGTTGGCACCGCCTACTTCGCCGAGGGCCTTCCCTATATGCTGGTCCGTTACCTCTTTGGCGTCTACCTGACCGATCTGGGCGTGAAAGAGGCCTTGCTGGGCTTTCTGAACTTCCTGGGCGTTCCGTGGAACTTCAAGTTCTTGTGGGCCCCCGTCGCGGATTTGTGGGGCAACAAACGAACCTGGATGTTGTGGGCGCAGGGCATGGTGGTGTTGGTCGCCTTCTTGCTTGGTCTGTTTGCGTGGCTGGGTCCCGAGGTGGGCGCTGCCAATGGGGCCGCCCAGGGGGCTGACCTGGCATCGGGCTGGGCGCTTCGGGCCTCGCTGGCCTGCGTGGTATTGTTGGCGTTTCTGGCAGCGACCCACGACATCACCATCGACGCTTACTATATGGAAGCGATACCCGACCCGGGGACTCAGGCGGCCTACACGGGGTTGCGGGTTTTGACCTATCGTCTGGCCATCGTGTTTGCCAAAAGTGTGCTGGTGGGTCTGGCCGGCTGGGCCTCTTGGGCCATCAGCTTCTGGGCCGGCGCTGCCTGCCTGGGTCTTTTGTTAATGTTCCATTACAAGTTCTTGCCCCAGGTCCGCTCCAACGCAGCGGTACGGGCCGAAGCCGCAGCAGAGAGAGTGGGAAAACCCAGGCCGGTGCGCAGCAAGCTGGTCGAGTACGGACGGGCGTTTGTCTCGTATTTGGATCAGCCCAGAGTCGCCGTGATTCTGGCCTTTGTAATCACCTACAAGTTGGGCGACGAAGTCCTGTTCTCGATGAACACCCCGTTCCTGATGAGAGAACTGGGGTTACCCAAAGAGACGATGTCGTGGATGGCGGGATTGTTGGGCACGGCAGCATCCATCGGCGGTTCGCTGCTGAGCGCGTGGGCCATTCGGCGCTGGGGATTTAGAAAGGCAGTCTGGCCGTTGACGCTGGGCATGAACCTGAACATCTGGGCCTACATCTGGCTGGCTTGGGCCCTGCCCGACAGCACCACGGCCTATGGCTTGACCACCATTGCGGTCGTGCATGCTTACGAACAGTTTGCGGCGGGCCTGGGCAATGCGGTCCTGGTGGTCTACATCATGAGAACCTGCCTGCCTGAATTTAAAGCGGCGCACTATGCCGTGGCCACAGCCATCTCATCGTTGGGCGGCACGTTCATGGGTGGATTCGGGGGTGTCGTGGTCGAACAGACGGGATACGTGACGTTATTCCTGATTGCGTTTGCCGTCTCACTGCCTTCGATGGGGCTCTTGTTCTTCCTGCCCCACAAGGATCGCTGAGATCTCTGCCGAGGCCATCTTCCAGTTTGCGGTGGGCTCTCGCCCAAGCAACGGCTCGTCATCGTCGGCGCGGACCACGTTATCTCGCTCCCACTCGGTCAGGACCGGGAAGGGAACGGGGCGAATTTCGTCAGAGGCCCCATTGCGGCGCAGCGACTCTTCCGGGGAATCCCGATACTCGTTGAAAATCCGCACCACTTCGGACCATTCGGCCAGGAATCGGTCCACCAAGACGGGATCCAGATGCTGGCCCCTCTGCTGCTGTAAAACCTGGCGGGCCACATCCAGCGGATAGGCACTTTTGTACACCCGGCGGGTGGAGAGGGCATCGAAGACATCGGCCACGGCCACGATGCGCGCCTCTAGCGGGATCGAAGTTCCGCTCAGGCCCAGCGGATACCCTTTGCCATCCCATCGCTCGTGGTGACACAGGGCGATGTTCAGGGCGATGGGGTCTGAACGGGCCAGCAACAGCAGCTCGTAGCCCATAATCGTGTGGCACTTCATCCGGTCGTATTCTGCGGGTTCCAAAGGCCCCGGCTTCTTCAGTACGTCGTCGGGCGTGCCCACCTTCCCCACGTCATGCAACGATGAGTACCTGCGAATCTTGATGGCCAGATCCCCTGGCAACCCCATGGAATTGGCAAGCAGTTCGGAATAGCTGCACACACGGAAGATGTGGGTTCCGGTATCCGCGTCGTTGAACTGGTTGGCTTTCTCCAGACTGGAGACCACTCCAAGGGTGATGTCCTCCAGCTCTTTGGTTCGCTCTCGAACGCGCTCTTCCAGGTGGACGTTCTGGTTCGCAAGCAGCCCATTGCTTCGTTCCAGGGCATCCCCCAACCACTTGATTCGCAGCAGCGAGCGGACTCTGGCTCGAATCTCGGCAGGGTGGAAGGGCTTGGGAATGTAGTCATCCGCACCCGAATCCAGCCCTTTGACTCGGTTCTGGACACCATCCACGCCGGTGACCAGCACCACGGGGATTCGACACAGGTGAGGCTGGCTTCGCACATA
>CAYTWV010000659.1:0-2570 GCA_964442235.1 uncultured Myxococcales bacterium
TCGAATCTGGACCAACGCGCTGACCGAAACCAAGTCTGTGAAAATCCACATCCCATAGGGGCCTGTGGGGCCGAGGCGCTGGCTACCCCGACAATTCCGTCCCAACCCGAAGCAGATCCAGATAGGCTCGGTAGGTCCAGGTTCGGTCCCGGCGTTTGCCGGTCGCTTCGACCAAGACGCCGGCCTGTTCGAGCACAGAAATGGCACGGTTGGCCGTGGGCTTGCTGGTGGCCATGGCTTCCACCACCCATGAGTTGGAGACAATCGGGTGCGTCGGAAGTCGCTCAAACAGCTGAAGTGCCGGAAGCGTGGCGCCACGCCGTCCCAAGACTTTGCTGCGGTCTTGGCACACCAGGCTGAAGAGTTTCCTTGAGGCGTCCACCGCCTCGTCGGAGATCTGAGTGACTCCCTCCAGGAAGTACTCCAGCCACCCCTCCCAATCGCCCTCGACTCGCACGGCATTCAAACGACGGTAATACTCCTGTTGGTTGCGTTTGAAGTACAGACTTAGATAAAGCAACGGCTTTGTTAGAAGCCCCCAGTGCTCCAGAAGCAGCGACACCAGCAACCTGCCGATACGCCCATTCCCATCCAGATAGGGGTGGATCGTCTCGAATTGTACGTGCACCAGACCCGCCCGCACCAACGCAGGAAGCGTGTCCGGCCGGTGCAGATAACGCTCCAGGTCGGATAGCAGTTCGGGAATCTCTTCGGGCGCAGGCGGAACATAGATGGCGTTGCCCGGACGCGAGCCCCCAATCCAGTTCTGGCTGCGGCGGACTTCGCCGGGCTGTTTGTTCGAACCGCGTGCTCCCTTCAGCAGAAGCGCATGCGCCCCGTTCAACAAACGCATGCTCAGCGGCAAACCGTCAGAACTCGAGAGCTGCCTTCGTGCAAACGACAGCGCCTCCACGTAGTTGCAGACGTCCTGGACATCGGCATTGGGCGCAGGCACCTCGATATCGGCCGCCGCCTCGTGGTTCAGCAGGTCCAGTAGTGTGGCCTGCGTACCCTCGATCTGCGATGACACAACCGCCTCCTTTCTCACAAAGGCGTACAGAAACCAGTCCAACGACGGCACCATGGCTCCCGCAAGTTCCAATCGGACAAGAGCCTGCTGCCCCGCTTGAGCCCGCTGGGCCAGGGCCCCCTCGATCCCAATCGGAGGCGCGGTCGGGGGCAGGGGATACGGGACAAAGGACCTCACTTCCTCCTCTTCGGTGCGGATGGTTTGGTAGCGACCCGTGATTCGTCCAGGCATCGTCGGCCTCCCGTCTGTGGGCAAGCTGGTAACGAATACGTGTTTAGCAGAGAACGCTGGTAACGTCAACGTTACTAGCGACGGGGGCGGGGAGCAGCGGTAGGGGTGGCCGCGGCCCATCCGAGGCTTAGGCTCGCTCACGCTCGGCAAAGAACCTCGCATCCCGCCTTGAGACGCGCCTACATAGGGGTGACCGCGGCCCATCCCGCCTTCGCCAAGGCTTTGGCGTGACGGGCCCGCCCCCGCCAGACGTCGCACCTCCGGTGCTCCGTCGTGGCACCCCCTTAAATTGGGCTTGAAGCCCAATTTTGGGGGTAACTCCCTCCGACGCGCTGGTTGATCAGCTTTCGGTGGCCACTGATGAATCAGGGCTGGCCGATGCAGTAGAAGAGGTCCGGGTCCACGGCCCCGGCCTGGGTGGTCTGGCTTTCGCTGGCTTTGTAGGTCGTGTAGTGGGCATCCATGGTCGCCACATAGTCGGGCACGGTCTTCATCAATCCAAGCACCATACGGATACCAATACTTCCGATCTTTACATCACATTTGCTTGGAATCTTGGCGAAGAACCCCTCAGGCAGCGGATCGGTGCAGGCCGGCAAGTTGTCGGTGCCCGGCGGACAAGCGGCAATCTTGCTGCCACAGTATTGCTCGATCAACAGCGTCTGCAGGTCCAGCACGCCGGGGTTCAGGTCCACTTTGGCGTGCATCATGCCCTTTGTGATGGCCGGGGCATCCGTCAGCGCTCCATAGAAAGAAAGGTCCCGCAGCGTTACCCGAATCTGGTGGCCCGCCGGCAGGCCGATGCCCAGCGACTTGGCCAGGTCAAAGGTCAGCGAGACCGGGGAAGTCTCGAAACAGGGCCCGTTCAGCAAAAATCCGACCTGCAGGCAGGGACCGTTGGTCAAGGCCGCCACATACTTAGGCGTGATGGGACTGCTGCCTATCCAGGACCCCATGGCCAGATGACCTGCAATGGCCAACCCCGACGGGTCCACGTCGCCCATACGCAACACGAAGGGAATCATCTTCACGGCTTCTTCCAAATAAGTCCCGAAACCGGCAGGTTCCGCCACGGCATCCGAGATCAGCAACTCTAGATTTGTACCGGCCAACGCCTGCGGATTGGCCAGAGGGGCCTCTTGGGTCGGGTCACATTCGGGCTCCAGTGGCTCGCCGTAGTCGATTTCGCCTTCGTTCAGAATCTGGACGGTCTTCTTGGCCGGATCCACACGAACGTGGTGAATCCCCGTGCCGTCGTAAGCGGCTTTTGTCAGATAAACCGGCACGCCCCCATCTTCGGAACGAACCC